>JANMNW010000499.1:0-8601 GCA_031368515.1 Chloroflexota bacterium | reverse complement strand
TGACGATAGACGAGGCCGAGCTTGAGTCCGCCAAAGACGCATATTATGGATTTTCAGGTTGCGACGCCAATGGCGACGTTACCCGCGAGCGCCTGGAACAACTCGATCTTGCCTGGTTGGCCTGAAGCAGGAGTCGCGATTTGAGCATCATTGATCGATTCAAATTGGATGGCCGCATTGCGCTGGTGACCGGCGCAGGGCAGGGCATTGGCCGGGGCTACGCACATGCGCTGGGCGAAGCCGGTGCGCGCGTGGCCGTAGTGGATCTGTATGCCGAGCGTGCTCATACGGTCACTTCGGAATTGCGCGAAAAGGGCGTGGATGCGTTTGCCCACGCCGCCGATGTGACCAAACCCGATCAGGTGCAGGCGATGGTGGACGCGGTGGTGGCAAAGTGGGGCGGGCTGGATATCGGCGTTAACAACGCCGGAATCGGCATGTGGGTCGACAGCGAGTCCATGAAATTGGAGGACTGGGACCACGTCATGGACATCAACTTGCGCGCGGTCTTTCTGTGCTGCCAGGCAGAGGCGCGCGTGATGCTTCCGCGCGGCTACGGCAAAATCATCAACACCGCGTCGATGAGCGGGACGATTGTCAACACGCCACAAAATCAGGCCGCTTACAACACATCCAAGGCGGCGGTCATTCACCTGACGAAAAGCCTTGCAGCTGAGTGGGCGCCGCGAGGCGTGCGCGTGAACTGCATCAGTCCGGGCTATACAAAAACCGAGTTGGTCTCAAAACTACTCGATTCGCCCGAATACACCACCATCGCGCCGAAGTGGATGGTCTTAACGCCCATGGCGCGCATGGCCGAAGTGGCCGAGCTGCAAGGCGGCGTGGTGTATCTGGCATCGCCGGCCAGCGATTTCGTCACTGGGCACGATCTCGTGATCGACGGCGGATATACGGCCTGGTAGGCATCCAAGCCGCTCTTGCAGGCCGCTCTCCGTAGGTTAACCGTGTGCTGTTTGATTCGGCCCCGCACATCACGCGCGTGGGCCTGACAGGAGCTTGACCATGGCACAAAAAAAGCGAAAAACCACCGTTCGCAAGCAGCGTACGCTTCCAGCACGCACTGAATTTGCGCAGTTGACCGAGGCGCTTGTCGATGGCGATGCCAGTTGGCATGCGCGACAGTCGCATATCACCGACATGCCGGTGGAACAGCGGAAGCGCATGTTGGGAGTGGTCGTGGATCGCGGTGCGTTGGACCGGGCCATGGCACGCCCGCGCTCTGCGCGAGCAGTGACAGCCAACTTTGCGGCCCTGGTCGATTGGAGAAACTATCGCAACGGCAATCACGTCACCCCGATAAAAGATCAGGGAGGCTGCGGATCGTGCGTCTCATTTTGTACTGCGGCCTTGGTCGAAGCGATGGCGCATATCGAACGTGGGGTAACGCTGGACTTGTCCGAGGCCGATCTGCACTTCTGCTCCAGCCATGGACCATCCTGTGATGGCTGGTGGCCGGACACGGCGCTTGAAGAAGCGCGAGTGCGCGGCATCCCCGACGATGCGAGCTTTCCATATGCCAGCGCCTTTGGCCCGGATGGCGTGCCGCGCTGCGTGACCGCGGCCGACCGCGATGTGCGGGCCGTGCGCATCAGCAATCACGGGACGATCGTGGATGTCGTTGAGCGGAAGAACCATCTCACGCATGTTGGCCCATGCAGCGCGGTTTTTGAAGTGTTCACGGACTTTTACGGCTACGGCGGCGGCGTATATCGCCATGTCTGGGGCGAGTCTGAAGGTTTGCACTGCGTAGAGGTCATCGGTTTCTCGGAGCCCGAACAGTGCTGGATTTGCAAGAACTCATGGGGTGTGGGCTGGGGCGAGGCTGGCTATTTTCGCATTGGCTATGGTGAATGCGATATTGATACAAGCTTTCCGTTTTCCACGGCCACTGGTGTGCGACTGCCGATCGACCGCGTAACGGGCGCGATTCGTCAGAAATATGAGGCATTGGGCGCTGAGAAAGGATTTCTCGGGTATCCACTTACCGATGAACTGCGTTCGCTTGATCGAGTCGGGCGCTACATTCATTTTCAAGGCGGTTCGATCTACTGGTCGCCGACCAGCGATGCGCGTGCTGTGTATGGCGGCATTCGCGACAAATGGAACGCGTTGATGGCCGAACGCGGCGTGTTGCGCTATCCCGTCACAGATGAATTGGGTTCGCCGGACGGCGTGGGGCGTTTTGTCCACTTTCAGCGCGGGTCCATTTATTGGACGCCTCGATCCGGGGCGCGCATGATCACAGGCGCGATTCGCGACAAGTGGGCGGGGTTGGGTTGGGAGCGGGGTTTCCTGGGTTATCCGATCACGGACGAGATGGCCGCGCTCGGCGCTGGACGCTTTAACCACTTTCAAGGCGGCTCGATCTACTGGTCTCCGGCAACCGGTGCGCATGTTGTCTATGGCGGCATCCGTGACAAGTGGGCGGCGCAGGGATGGGAGCGCGGCAAACTCGGATTTCCGACCAGCGACGAAGAATCGGCCTCGGATGGCGTGGGCCGCTTCAGCAACTTTCAAAACGGGTCGATTTACTGGTCGCCTTCATCCGGTGCCCAGGTGCTCGGTGGGCCCATATTGCGCAAATGGCGCGCTTTGGGCGCTGAACGAAGCGCGCTGGGATACCCGGTTTCGAGCGAGGTTGTGAGGCAATCAAACCCGCTCATTCGCGCCTGTGTGTTTCAGGGTGGAACTATTCTGGCCTACGGCTTGCTCGGCACGCGGATCGAGGTCATTCCGAATTGACGGCCATGTCGGGCATACCCAGACACCCAGATTCCGAACCCGAGAAAGTAGCTGCCACAGCTGGCGGCAGATTTGAGGTTAGTTTGCCGTCGATGCCGTCCGGCGGGTATCAGTGGCGCCTTAAATCGTGTCCGGAAGGTCTTGTTCTTGAGTCTGAAAAATATGCCGAGCCGCCGCCGGAGCGCGTAGTCGGGGCAGCGGCTGTGCGCGTCTTCACCTTCCTGGCAAAAGTTGCTGGCAGCTACGAGCTCACCTTTCACTATGGCCGCGTGTGGGAAAGCGCGGTCGCGCGCTCGCACGCAGTACAGATTACTGTTGCCCCTGTGCATCAGGCGTGATGCGCATCTGATGCGCCAGTCGTCGCCGCTTTCAGCTGACCGCAACCGGCGGCAATGTCGATGCCGCGCCGCAAGCGCAGAGTGTTGGGGATGCCCGCGCGTTCGAGGACGGCGCGAAAGCGCTCGCGCGCTTCCAGGTTTGAGGCATGGCCGCGAAAACCGCACGTCGGGTTGAGCGGAATCATGTTGACATGCACCAGCTTTGCGAACTTGCTGGGATTGGTGCGGCCGACGATGTCGACCAGCGCCTTGGCTTGCTCGACCGAATCATTCACCCCGTCGATCAGGGCCCATTCGTAGCTCATGCGGCGATTCGTCTTTTCAAGATACATGCGTGTGGCGCGCACCACGCTGTCGAGCGAGTATTTCATGTTGATCGGCACGAGAATGCTGCGCAGCTCGTCGGTAGCCGCATGCAGCGACACCGCCAGATTGACCTGCGAGTCTTCCTGCGTGAACTTCTCGATGCCGGGCACGATCCCCACCGTGGACACGGTGATGCGGCGCGCGCCCAGGCCAAAGCCGCCTTCGGCTTCAGGCTGAATGACGCGTTGAATCGCTTCCATCACGTGGTTGTAGTTGGCGAACGGTTCGCCCATGCCCATCAGCACCAAATTGGAGAGGCGCGTGTTTTTGGCCTCGGCGGGTTTGCCCTCAGCCAGCGCGCGCGCGACCCAAAGCACTTGCTCGATGATTTCGCCGGCGCGCAAGTTGCGCAGCAGGCCCATGTGGCCGGTGGCGCAGAAGCTACAGTTCATGGCGCAGCCGGCCTGGGATGAAATGCAGGCGGTGCGGCGCGTGCCATCGTATTCCATCAACACCGTTTCTATTTCGCTGCCATCGGCCAGGCGGAACAGCCATTTGCGTGTCCAGTTGTCGGCCGAGCGCTGGTCTGCGACCACGGTCATGCGCGACAGCGCATACGTCGCGTTGAGACGCGCGCGCAGCGCCTTGGGCAGATCGGTCATTTCGTCGATTTCGCTGGCGAAACGTTGGTAAATCCAGCTCCAGATTTGCCGGACGCGAAAGGCGGGTTCGTTCCACTCGGCGAGCTGTGCTGCCAGTTGCTCGCGGGTGAGATCGAAGAGTGAGGCCTGTGTGGCCGCTTCGTGGGTCATGAAGCATCTATTATCACTGCTGGTGAGTCGGGCGGTTATGTGAATCACACGGTGTGACCAACCATGGAGGGTGGGACGGGGAGTTGACAACCCGGAGTTCCGGTTCTAGCCTGCATCCCTGCATGACCAACTCTCAAGCTTCCTCACAAGTCGCCTTCATCGGCGCTGGCCGAATGGGCGGACCCATGGCCCGCAACGCGCAGCGCGCTGGATTTTCCGTCTCCGCGTTTGACGTCGCGCTTGCTGCGCGTGAATCGCTTAGCGCCTCCGGCGTCGTCGCGTGCGATTCGATAGCAGCCGCCACCCGCGCGGCGGACACCATCGTCACCATGCTGCCGAACGACGACGCGCTTGTGGGTGCCATGCGTGGCGGCGGCGGCGTGCTTGAGTCGCTTCAGCCGGGCGCGCTGGTCATCGACATGAGCACCAGCCAACTCGCCACCAGCCAGTCGCTCGCTTCCGAAGTGCGGGCGCGCGGCGCGCTGATGCTGGATGCGCCTGTGAGCGGCGGCACGGGCGGCGCGGAAACTGCGACCCTCAGCATCATGGTGGGAGGCGATCGCGCGGCGTTTGAGCGCGCGCGACCGCTCTTAGCCGCCCTGGGCACGACCATCACGTATATCGGCGCGAATGGCATGGGCCTGGTCGCCAAATACGTCAACCAAATGCTGATGGAAGCGGCGTTTTGCGCGGTGGCCGAAGCGTTTGCGTTTGCCGTAAAAGCAGGCGCGCCGGTGCAGCCGGTTTTCGAAGCCGTACGCAATGGACACGGCGGCTCGCGCGTGCTGGAGATGATGATCCCGCAGTGCCTTTCGGGCGATTTTGGCAGTGGCCGCGAGCTCGCCTTGCACACAAAGGATGGCGCGTATGCGCATGCCGCGGCGTTGGCGGTGGGCGCGTGGGCACCAGTCACGCAGCTTATGCATGAACTGTTTGCGCAGGCGACTCAGGCAGGCCTGTCCGGCCAGAGCGCGCCGGCCATCGTCAAGCTGTTTGAGCAGCGGGCGGGTGTGAGTTTGAAATCGGACTCGTAGGCTGCGCGGTGCCTATAATCGCCTGTGCAGTGTGTTTCACGCAACGCGCTGCCAACGCTGGAAAAACCCGACATGTCACACGCAAGAAATCCGGGCACGCCGCTTGATTTGGACTGGGTCGAAGCCGTGCGCGTCAATCGCAGCGCGGTCGAGCGTCGCTGCGCCACTATTCCGACCCGCCGCACTGTGAAGCAGGCCTGGCAAGCGGCGTGGCTGCTGCGCGCCATCACGCTGATCGACCTCACAACGCTGCAGGGCGACGACACGCCCGGCAATGTGCAGCGGCTGTGCGCCAAAGCGCGGCATCCCGCCCGGGCGGACCTGCTGGAAGCGCTGGGCGTGAGCCAGCTTGGCTTGACCGTGGCGGCGGTGTGCGTGTATCACGAGATGGTGCGCGCTGCGGTGCAGGCGCTGCAAGGCTCTGGCATTCCAGTTGCCGCTGTTTCAACCGGATTTCCGGCTGGCATGACGCCGTTTGCATTGCGCGTGAACGAGATTGAGTATTCGGTGGAAGCCGGCGCACACGAGATTGACATCGTCATCACGCGGCGGCATGTGCTCACCGGGGACTGGCGCGCGCTCTACGATGAGGTGCGCGCATACCGGCAGGCGTGCGGCGATGCGCATATGAAAACCATCCTCGAGACGGGCGAGCTTGCCACCTTGCGCAACGTGCAGCAGGCCAGCCTGGTATGCATGATGGCCGGCGCCGACTTTATCAAGACATCAACGGGCAAGGCGCCGACCAACGCCACGTTGCCGGTTGGCTTGACCATGGCTCGCGCGATACGCGAGTATGGCGAGCGCACCGGCCACATCGTTGGGTTTAAGCCGGCTGGCGGCATCCGCACGGCTAAACAGGCGTTGGACTGGATGATCTTGATGAAGGAAGAGTTGGGCGACGACTGGCTGAAGCCGGATCTGTTTCGCTTTGGCGCCAGCGCGCTGCTGGCCGATATCGAACGCCAGCTCGAACACCATGTCACCGGCAAGTACTCGGCGGCGTTCAGGCATCCGATGATGTAAGGGCAGGAATCGGGTTCCTGAAAATCACACACCATGAAGGTAGCTGACATTCTCCAAACCGTTGAATACGGCCCCGCGCCTGAGAGCGCCAAGCCCGCCATCGCCTGGCTTGATGCGCATGGCCGAAAGTTCGGGGTGTTTGTGGGCGGCGCATGGACGAAGCCCGACGCCAAGCGTCTGTTTGAATCGGTCAACCCGGCCACCGCGCAACCACTGGCACAGGTGACTCAAACCAGCGAGGCGGAAGTCAATGCCGCGGTTGCGGCTGCGCGCAAGGCGTTTCCCGGCTGGTCGGCGTTGTCCGGCCACGCCCGCGCCAAGTTTCTGTACGCCATCGCCCGTCAGATTCAGAAACACGCGCGCTTGTTTGCCGTGCTCGAGTCGCTCGACAATGGCAAGCCGATTCGCGAGACGCGCGATATCGATATCCCGCTGGCGGCGCGACATTTTTATCATCATGCCGGCTGGGCGCAGTTGATGGAGTCGGCGATGGCCGGCTATGCGCCGTTGGGCGTGGTGGGCCAGGTCATCCCCTGGAACTTTCCAATGTTGATGCTGGCCTGGAAAATTGCGCCGGCGCTGGCCATGGGCAACACCGTCGTGCTTAAGCCTGCCGAGTGGACATCGCTGACCGCGTTGCTGTTTGCCGAGATCTGCGACAGCGCCGGGCTGCCGCCAGGCGTTCTCAATATCGTCACCGGTGACGGCAAAGTGGGCGAGATGATCGTCACCCATCCGGATGTCAACAAGGTCGCCTTTACCGGTTCGACCGGGATCGGCAAGCGCATCCGCGAATTGACTGCTGGCAGCGGCAAGAAATTGTCGCTGGAGCTGGGCGGCAAGTCGCCGTTTGTGGTCTTTGACAATGCCGACCTGGACAGCGTGGTCGAGGGTGTGGTCGATGCCATTTGGTTCAATCAGGGGCAGGTGTGTTGCGCGGGATCGCGCCTGTTGGTTCAGGAAGGCGTGGCATCCAGGCTGTATGACAAGCTGCGCGCGCGCATGGAGAAACTGCGCGTGGGGGATTCGCTGGACAAGGCCGTCGACATTGGCGCCATCGTCGCGCCGCGCCAGCTGCAAAAAATCACTGACTTGGTGGCGCAAGGCGCGGCAGAAGGCGCTGAGTTGTGGCAGCCCAGTTGGGCGTGTCCAACCGATGGCTACTTCTATCCGCCGACCCTGTTCACGCAAGTGTCGCCTTCCGCGACCATTGCCCAAGTGGAAATCTTCGGCCCGGTGCTGGTCGCCATGACCTTTCGCACGCACGCCGAGGCGGTGGCGCTGGCAAACAACACGCGCTACGGCCTTGCGGCATCGGTGTGGAGCGAGGACATCAATTTGGCGCTGGATGTGGCTGGCAAGATCAAAGCCGGCGTGGTCTGGATCAACTGCACCAATGTGTTTGACGCGGCGGCGGGGTTTGGAGGGTATCGTGAGAGCGGCTTTGGCCGTGAAGGTGGCAAAGAAGGGCTGTTTGAGTATGTCAAGATTGTTCCGAGTCGAGAGCACCGGGTCGCCAGAGGTTCCAAACGAAGCCCGAAAGCGACAAGTCCGCTCGGGACTCGGGACTCTCGACTCGGATTTGCGATCGACCGCACGCCCAAGCTCTTTATCGGTGGCAAGCAGGCGCGGCCGGATTCGGGGTACAGCCGCGAGGTGTTTGGTGCGGACGGCCGCGTGATAGGCGATGTGGGCGCGGGAAATCGCAAGGACATTCGCAATGCCGTCGAAGCCGCGCGCGCTGCGGCAGGGTGGGGCGATGCCACCGCGCACAATCGCGCTCAAATTCTGTATTACATCGCTGAAAATCTCAGCGCGCGCAGCGGCGAGTTTGCTTCTCGGCTGGTTGCGCAAACCGGGGAGCGGCCTGAATCCGCCGGTGTGGAGGTGGATGCGGCGATCAGCCGGCTGTTTGATTTTGCCGCGCTGGCCGACAAATATGACGGCGCGTTGCATCGCACGCCGTTTCGAAACGTGACGCTGGCGTTTAACGAGCCGATTGGCGCGCTGGGCATTGTGTGCCCGGACGAACAACCGTTGCTGGGCTGCGTGACGCTGATGGCGGCGTCGATTGCCATGGGCAACACGATAGTGTTGGTGCCGTCTGAAAAACATCCGCTTTCGGCGACAGACCTGTATCAGGTGCTGGAGACCAGCGATGTGCCGGCGGGCGTGGTGAACATTGTGACGGGCGGGCGCGATGAGTTGGCCAAAGTGCTGGCTGAACACGCTGATGTCGACGCTCTGTGGTACTTTGGCTCGGCCGACGGCAGCGCGACGGTGGAGCGCGCTTCGGTCAACAATCTCAAGCGCACGTGGGAG
>JANMNW010000495.1:0-2224 GCA_031368515.1 Chloroflexota bacterium | reverse complement strand
GTCGATAACGATGTGTTCGAGCGCCGGCAGGCCGCCGCACGGTTTGGCGTCGGCCCAGCTGGCGTTGTAATTTCCATCGACCCACACGTTCAAGAATGCGGTGGTGGTGACGCCATACTGTGCAAGGAAAGTGGGCAGGTTGGGGCCGACCGCAATTTGCACCGGTATGTTCGTCGTTGCGCAATCGGTAAACACCAGCTTGCCCGGCTGCACGCCGTCGTCAAAGTCATCGCGATTGGCGTCGTTGGCCGGCGGCAGAATGTTGCGCAGCGTGTCTTGATCCGGCAGCAGATCGGCGTCGCGCTCGGCACTGACGCGGCGGCCCAGGTGCAGCGGGAAAGGCACACGGTGCTTGGGCCCCTGGTCGGCGCCAGTGGCGGGGTCGAAGACCGTCGGGAAGCTGGCTGGCACGCCGGGGTAGGCGGTCATCGCCGCGGCGAAGTGATTGGTGCTGTCCGGTGCATCGCCCAAATCGTCGCAGTGAAAGTTCAGCTGCGCGACGTTGGTTTGGCGCAGCGGCCAGTTGGGCGGCACGCCCACCGCAATCGGACCCGTGTGGTGGATGCCGGGGATAGCTTTGTATTCGGCCACATTGGTGATCACCCGGCCGAGATCGCAGCGCGCCAGAACGCGCGCGGGCAGATCGACGGTGCGCGACATTCCAGCCAGCACGACGAACTCATGCTGGAACACGGCCGGATTCAGATCGCTTCCGAACTCGATGCCGGCCGGCGCCTCATCGCGCAAATAGATGGTCGCCGGAATGGAGTCGTTGTTGCGCAATGTGAAGCGAAAGACCACGTCGTCGCCGGGCGTGACGTGCTTGTCCGGGCCGGGCGACGGCGCGCCGCCGTCATGAACAAACACATCTTTGCGCACATCGACATTGGGCTCGCGCACGCAGTTGACAGCGACGACGGCGTCATCGCTTGCGATGTTGCCATCGTCATCGCGCGCGTTGGCGACATTGGTGACCGAGCGGTCGGCGCCGACGCAGTGGTTGACGCGCACTTGAAAGCTGACACGCACATGCGCGCTTGGATCCAGCGCGCCGTGCCAAACCACCGTGTTGCTGACAAAGCTCGTGGCGGTGGTTTGCACCGTTCCCGCGATCGTGGTGACGGTGATTGGGCCGACATACGACACGCCGGCCGGCAGCGGATCGCGCAGCACAGTGCGGCTGCCGGCGCTGCCGCCCGCCTTGGATAGTTCGACGCGATAGATCATCATGTCGCCGCTGTTGACGCTGGGCAGCGTGAGCGCGGTCTTGACCATCGTGAGCCCGGGCGGCAGCGCTTGCACGAACGTTTGGGGCGTTTGGACCAGCGTCGCAATGATGCCGGTGGCAATCACCCAGCGCGCGCGATGACGAATTTCATCACGCATACGATTCATTTGAGTAAACATCTTGTCATCCTCTCTTGTGCGCGGCGCCAGGGCGTCGCACACGCTGCCCTTGTGGGCGATATGGGTTGCGTGCTATGCGATAGCAGTGCTATTGCGCAGAGCGTAGGATCAATGTCCGTGATGCTCAAGCTGCGACCTGTCGCATTGAGGTCAAAAACTGTCACGCATCAATCGGCACTTGCGTCTCGCGCCATCGCTTCGCACGCGTATGAAGGAGGGTAGGACGGAGCAATCAGCGTGATGTCTCGCATTTGCGCCAGCGTGTATCGGCCGCGCAAACGCACTGAAAGATTGTTGCGGCTATCGTAGAAAAACGTGTGTGGCTGTGCAAGCGCTTTTCTCCCGCGGCCCGCGCAAAATCTGTCAGACGCATGGCGCAGGCGATTGCCCTGCTGAGCGGATGGCAGGCACTTCTCTTAACAATGGCGCGTATCATTCTTCTGGTTTGGGTAGACGTGGAGCGCGTAACGCAAGGGAGGGGACACGGGTTGCGCGTGAGAGGAGACTTGCATGCAACAGCGTAGTTTGGCTCGAGCTCTTGCCTCGTGGGTTGTTCTTGTCGCGGCGCTTTCGGCAGCTTTGCCCACGAGCAACAGCGCCAGCGCCATTTCAAGCACGGTTGTCATCAGCCAGGTCTATGGCGGCGGCGGCAACAGCGGCGCGGTGCTGCAAAGCGACTTCGTCGAGCTGCACAATGTCGGCGCCGCTCCGGTTGACGTGACCGGTTGGTCGCTGCAATATTCGTCTTCGACTGGCAGCAGCTGGCAGAAGACGTCGCTAGCCGGGATGATTCCCGCCGGCGCATTTTTTCTCGTCA
>JANMNW010000214.1:0-6521 GCA_031368515.1 Chloroflexota bacterium | reverse complement strand
CTCGTTTCCGTGATCGGTCACGTCTACGGCCACGTGCCACGGCTACGACTACGGCCATCTGCCACGTTCACCTGCCACGTGCCAAAATTACTCTGGCGCGGTGTTGACCATCCACATCGAAAACCCGGCCAGAAAGGCGCGGAAGCCCGGCAGGTGCTCGGCGGGGAAGGCGTATTTTGCCGGCGCATCTTCCAACACCGTCTCAAAGCAGGCCAGCCAAACGTCGCGCGCGGCCGGGTCAATTGGGAAGGGCATATGCCGCGCGCGCATCATCGGGTTGCCATAGCGTTCGTGATACAGCGGCGGCCCGCCCAGCAGCCCTACAAAAAACGCCGCGCTGCGCAACGCGGCCGCTTGCATGTCCGCTGCGAACATCGGCCGGATCGTCGAGCGCTCCAGCTCGCCATACAGATCGACGATCATGCGCGTGATGTTGTCTTCTCCCATCGCCGGGTAAATCTCGCGGCTGGGCGCCGCAATGCTGCGCGGGTCGATCGGCGGGATGTAAGGCATTATCTGTTGCGCGCGCGGTTGCGCAGCTGGTTGATGATTGAGCTGCCCACGATGATCACGATGGCCAGACCGATCAGGCCAAACAGGACAAATAACAGTCCGGAGGTGGATAGAGTTAGCGCGCTGGCGCCGGCGGGTTGGGTCCCCGTCGTCACCGCTGTGGCAGGTGCTTCCGGTCCGGGCACGAGGGTGACTTGCGCAGCCGCCGTGCCGACGGGCGTGGCGGTGGGTGCGCTTGAGCGCGCTGCCACGCGCACGTTGGCGGACAGGATCTGATCGTCATTGACAAAGGCCAGATTGCCGCTCAAACGCGCGCGCTGGTCGGGTGTGGACAACGCCTTGCCCACCCAGGCCAATGCTTTGTCGGTGCTGCCAAGCGCCAGCATCACCGCCCGCTGGTCGTTCCAGGGCGAGCCCACAATCTGGATGTAGCCCACGTCATCGCTTGCGGCGACGCGATAGCCGATGCCCGCGTTGGCCTCGTTGGCGATGTTCGAGCCCCTGTCAAAAGGCGCGGGCATGAACGCGCGTAGCTCGTCCAGTTGCGGAAAGTCGGTTGCTTTGCCGACCATAATCAAGTTGCGCAAGCCGCGAAAATCCAATGTCGCCGCGTCGGCAAACCCTGCCCGCAGATCCAGCGCGGTGGCGCTGCTGCGCAGGCCCAGCGCATAGGCAATGTCCACCGCGGCGCTCCAGGCCGCCGGACTGCGCGGCGCCAGCACAAACGCCGTGCTGCCCAGGTTGGATTCCTCAGTAAACGGCTTGGGCAGGTTGGACAGGTTCAAGCGCGGAGCCACGCTGGACGCGGGCTTCGATGTGAAGCGCATAAACAGGGTCGAATCGGCCTGGATCGCCAGCCAGATGGCGTCAAACGGCTGATTGCGCGCGCTGCTGCGCGGCGACAGCAGCGATTGCACAACCAGCTTGTTCGTGCCCGGCCGCAGGGCGCTTTCGGGGATCAAAATGCGCGTGCGGCTGACGCGCGTGGAGCCGTCGGACAGGCGCACGCTGCCGATGGCGATGTCGTTCAACAGGATGTTAAGGCTGGAGCGGTCATAGTCCAGCACCGCACTGTGCACGAACGAAAGGTCAACATAGGCGTCGCCGGTGAGCGCGACCGAGTTGGGCGCTGAAAATTCATAGGTGAACAGATTGCCGCCGGCGCTTTGCGCGCGTTGGGTGTCGTAGCCGAGATCGGCCAGCGTGCGCGTTTCCGGGAAGGCTTCGGCGGTGATGCGCGGGTCGGTGGCGACGGCGATCAATGCCACCGAGTTCTGGCCGACTGGGCGCACAGCGCCGCTGCTTAGCGCGCGGCCGGCTTTGGCCACGGCCGCATCGGTGTTGCCGCTGATCACCAGCACCGATTTGGTCTTGTTATACGGCGAGACGCCCAGCTGCACCACGCCATCGTCCTCGGCGCCGTTGGCGCCGACCGCGAACTTGTCGCCTTGAACCGGCCGCGCCAGCTTGGTGATGCCAATGATGGGCAGCCCATCCGGCTTGCCCACCACGATCAAGTGGTTGGCGCTCCACAGCGCTGCGGTCATTTTTGAGATGGTGGTGGCGGTGAGCGCGAGCGTGCCGTCGCTCATGCGCGCGAAGCCGGCGGCGACGTTCAAAGCCGCTTCCAGTTCGAGGGCCGAGGGCGAATCCGGGAGGACCAGCATGGCGCTGTCTGGTTCGTAGGCTCGCTGCACAATCGGGCGGGGCAGCGCGCGCAAATCGATCGAGGGCTCAATGTCGGTTTTCTCAAACACAAAGCGCGTGCTGGGCCGCAAAAAGACCTGCGAGTATTGCTCAACGCCGCAGCGGTCGGTATTTTCATAGCCGATAAAGATGCCGATGGCGCCTTTGTTGGCCGGCAGCGGCTTCAGCGCCGTTGCGGCAACTGGCACCGAGAGTTTGCGCGCGCCGCCACTCACCAGCGGGAATGTGCCCTGGAATTTTTCGTTTACCGAGACGCTGATCGTTCCGCCCACGCATTTGCCTGCGCTTGATGGCGGCGCCACGGTTTCGGTACCGGTCACAGGCGACGACGCCGCAACATCGGATAGCGCGTCGCCGGGGATGACGATCTCCAGGTCGAACTCGATCGTTGCCGGCCCGCTCAGCGCCCAATGCGCGGGTGGCGCAAAGGAAAAAAAGATCGCGTCGGTGGGGCCGCGCAGGCGCAGATCGCGCAGCTTCAACTGTTCGAGCGTGATGGTGCCGCTGTCAGCATACACGCTGACCGGCGCGCCAAAACGAGCGGCGCACAGGGCGACGATGATGAGTGTAATTGTGCGAAGCTTATTCATGTGTGTGACGCGTGCGCGCTTCCGTACGGTAGTCGTGGGCGGAAGACATGGCCGCAAGGCGATTCTAAACGGCCGGGCGCGCCGGCGGGCGCTTTAGCGCGCCAGTGCCGCCAGGAGGCGGGCCGACATGGCTGCCACAAAGACAACGGCCAGCGGCAGTATCGTCACGCTGGTTGCGCGCCGCAGAAATTCCGCGCGCGGGTTGCGCGTATTCACCAGCATCGTGCGCAGCGCGAGCGCGATCAGCAGCACGATCACGGACGGGATGGCAAGCTGCGAAAAATCGAGGCCGGCGTCATACAGTGCCGAAGGTGTGATCAACGCAGTCATTGCGCCTCTTTGCCGCGCAGCCGCAGCGTCTTGTTCGAGGCCCAGGCGGCGCCGGCGGTCAGCAACATGGCCAGCGTGGCAGCCGCCAATGCGATCGGCAGGACATTTTCACAGCCGAAAAGCGGACCAACATACAGGGCGATCAGATTGGCGAATCCATGACCCAGCGCCACGCCCAATGTCGAGCCGGTGCTGCGCGCGATCAGGCCAAACACCATGCCCGCGAAGATGGAGAACACGATCGCCACCGGCGACAAATAACCCACCAGCAGCACTGCTTGAAGGCTGGCGACAAAGAGCGTGCCAACGATGCCCATCGCCGGCTCCACGCTGCGCAGCAGGATGCGGCGAAAGAGCACTTCCTCCACGATGCCAAACAGCATCGCCGCGCCCAGCCCAAGCGTCATTTCAAACGCGCTGCTGCTGAGCGGGATGACCATCATGCGCGGAATCAGCTGCATATCCTGCAGCGCAAAGAAGATGCCGCCGAGCGAGATGCCAAAGACGACCGCCGCCAGTTGCAGCATCATGCCAGAAACCGTGTTTGCTCCGTATTGCGGGCGCACCTGAAACTTGACATTGCCGGCGGCGATGGCTACTGCGGCGGCTGAGCCTGCCGCGATGAACGCCACCTGCCAGACGCGTGGCATGGGCGCAAAGGCCAGAGTTGTGCCAAGCAGCCGAATCACCACAAAAGTCAGGAATGCCTGAGGCAGATGACGCGGGCCGGCATTGGGAGCCGAGCGAGCCAGATAAACCAGTATGGCGACCACAGCCATCGCATAAAAAGAAACGCCGGCCAGCGCGTTTGTCGATGCGATTAAGCCTTCAGCGACCAATGCAAATGCCGGCAAAGTCCAAAGCCAGGCCCTGTTCGCAAATATCGTGTGAAGACTGATCCCGGTGCGGAGCCTTCCAACGGAGGGTGCCATGTTGTCGTAACGCGTATCCATCCCAAGTTCATCTAAGCCGTTCTGGCGGTCAACCTATGAGGACTCGGGCAAAAGCAATTGACGCGGCGGGGAGGCCAAAGCAAACGTTAATTCCTGGAAGTCGGCCTAAAACTTAGGGCCTTGCTTTCTTCGCCAGTATTTCAAGCGCGCAAGCAAGGCGAAGTTAAATTTTAGGATGCGTTCCATGCAACCTTGCGTATTCCGTCAAATTGCTGCGGCGTCCCCCTCTCATCCAACACAGAACGACCTAAGTATTTTACCCCACGATCTTTGTCTGACTCATGCTTACGAATTATTCCGATTCGCGCAATGTTTATATAGTCGCACGTGAATTAATTCGCTGCACGCCGTACATGTCACCCGTATAAGACTTCGGTATGAAAACGCCGCGAATATAGCCTGGGCACGCAACGGAGTCTCGGTACCCTGTGATCGACCTGCTTAGCACGGTTGCGATGTTGACAGATGCTGCAACACGAGGCGCAACACCTGGTCGACGCTGGCCTGTTTGTTGCCGGTGCGGTCGAAGGGCCAAACATAGCGGTCGGCGCACTCGCCCAACGGCGATGACAGCCCGATGAAGACCAGGCCCACGGGCTTTTCGACGCTGCCGCCCTCCGGGCCGGCGATGCCCGTGGTGCTGATGGCGATGTCGGCGCCGGTGGTCGCGCGGGCGCCACGCGCCATTTCAATGGCCGTCTGCGAGCTGACCGCGCCGAAGTGCATCAATGTGTCGGGGTTTACGCCCAGCACCCCGGTTTTGACTGAATTGTCGTAGGCCAGCACGCCGCCCAAATAGACGCGTGAGATGCCGGAGTGTTCGGTTACGGCATCGGCCAGGGCGCCGCCGGTGCAGGATTCGGCAATAGCCAAGCGCCAGCCGCGCGCGTCAAGCAACTGGGCCATCGAAGCCACGGCGTAGTTGCGCCAGCGTCGCTGCAGCTCATGTTCGGCTTCTCGCAATGCGCCGAGTGCGGAAGCCCGGTCAAGCGGTGTGAGGTGCGCGGCCGCGTCAAATTCGTCCTGATCCAAAACCTGCATGCGGCCCTGGGGTGACATCCATAAGTCAAGATACAGGTCTTCCCAGATCAAGCCGCCTGAGCTGAGCAGGGCTGGGCGGGTAATATTGGCATACCAGCCTTTGAGAGCGCCGCCGGCTGCGCGAATCTCAAAGACGTTGTACCAGCGGTCGAAATAGAAAATCTCTTCAAAGACATCGCCGTCGGCGAGCGTGGTGTAGGGCAGGGTTTGTGTGGGAAAGCGCCAGATGGCGCGCGCGACCAGATGCCGTTTGTCCTGTGTCACGACGTCGCCGTCATAACTAATTGTTCGCGCGCCAAGCGAGTCGTGTTTGTGTATGCGCACTCGGCCAGTATACTTTTATGATCGTGGAGGCAACATGGAAATGACAACGACACGACGCCGCTTTCTGGCGGGCACGGGGACGGCTGTGCTCGGCTTGGCTTCGTTTGCCACCACGGCAGGCACATCGACGGCGGTACTGGAAGTGTTGCATGCAGCCGCCGGCGCGCCCGCTCTGGACCTGTATGTCGACGGAGTGCCCTTGCAGCCCGGCTTGACTTTTACACAATTCAGCCCGCGCTACCGGATCACCGCGCGCAGCTGGCAGTTGCGAGTGTTTCCGCAGGGTGCCGATCCAAACGGAGCGCCGTTGATCACAGTTCCGATTGCATTGGACGCCGATGGTCGCTATCTTGTGGCCCTGACTGGCCGCGATCAGCAGCTGGAGGGCGTGGCTTATCTGGAACCTGCCGCTCCGGGTGCGGGGCAGGCTACGTTGCGCTTGATCAATCTCGACCCTGGCTCGCCGCCGCTCGATGTTGTGAACTCGGCCACAAACGGCATCTTAATCGCTGATGTGCCCTACAAATCGGCCAAAAGCAACACCATTCCGCAGGCCAACCTGGCATTGCAGCTGCGGCAAACCGGAACGGCCAACGTGCTGGTGTCGATTGCGCCAACCAATTTCCCGGAGCGCAAAGTCAGCACCATCATTCGCTTCGCCCCGGATAGCGCCACGCGTGCTCGCGCAGTAAACGAGGCCCCGCCGCGCCAGTTGATCATCAAGCGCAGCCGATAGAGGTTCATTCCTTACGGCAGGAAGCATCTTGCCATCACGTGCTCTGCAGCGTAACCTGGCAAAGTGTTATTTCGCGCACTGCGCTGTCATTCCTCGCTCCGCTGGCAATGACACTGCGACAAGCAGTTGTTGGCCTTGCCTGTAATTCTTCGGCAGGTGTGCGCCCGCAAAGCGCTATAAGTGCCATCGCCCAGATACCCTGCTGATCTGCGCCGCAACACCCCCCTTTTGAAAATCCGATTCTGCGGCCTGTTTCGGACCCGCTGTGCTGCTTATCTTGCTGACGGGCAAGCGGGTAAACACGACATAACGACCAGGTACGAAGTG
>JANMNW010000383.1:0-18007 GCA_031368515.1 Chloroflexota bacterium | reverse complement strand
GGTGGGCGCGCTGGAACTCATCCGAAAATTGAAGGCCCCACCTGTTCCGCCAACGGTTGTCGCCGTTGAGCAAGGCGGAGCCTGCTGATTAAGCGCGTTCTAGTCAATTAGGCCGCTGGCTAGCGTGTGGTTTTAATGCCGTCGATGCCGCCGGCATGTGCACAACCAGCTGGATGACGCCTGCGACGATCAACAGCACGCCGCAAAGTCCCAGCAGCGCGCGAACGGAGATGCGGAGGACCTGCGCCGGGCGGGGAAGCGGCCAGTCGGACGACATGATGACTCGAGCACGCGCTTAGCGCGTTGGCTCGCACTGTGCGCCGCGCACGAGAGTGTCTGCCGCTCCTTCGAATAGCGGAGCGGGCGGCTAGGAATCCGCCTCATCCGCGTCTGCGGCGGCGTCTATGGCTGCGTCAGTGCTGCCGCCAAGCGCCACGACGTGTTTCAAACATTGTTCAACCTCAACAAGGTTGCCGATGCGCTTGAACAAGCGCGCGGCTTCATGCAGGGCATCTATCGCGCGTGTAACGTCGCCGCGCTGCGCCAGAAACTTGCCACGAAGTTGCAGCGCCACGGCCTGAATTCGGCCATTGCCGGATGCCTGGCCGATGGCTTCGCTGACCAGCTCCAGCGCATCGTCAAAGCGACTCTGTTTGGCGCGCAGCGCGGCCAGCGTGGTCAATGCCGCTGCGCGGTGCTCGGCCGAGTTGCTCGAAATGACACGGCTGATGCACGCTTCGGCTTCGATGAGGTTGCCCTGCTTCATGCAGGTGTCGGCAATTGTCAACAGCGTGCTTAGCGCTGCTTGTGTGGCGCCGATGATTTCCAGAGTGCGTAGGGCCTCGTGGGCCAACACATAGCCCTCAGCAAGTCGATCGGTCTCACTCATCATCCAGGCGCGGTTGGCTTCCAGACAGGCCTGCCGAAACAAGTTGCCCGTGCGCGCATAATAGGTCGCGGCCTGCCGCCAGTTGTCTTCGGCTTCCACATAGCGGCCCTGCATCACGTCGCACTGCGCCAGATAGTCCAGCGCTTTGGCTTCGCCCAGTAGATAGCCTTCGCGCTTGGCCAGCGCCGCCGCATGTTGGTAGGCTTTGCGTCCGCGCGCCAGATTGCCCATATCCGCCAGAATCGCGCCCTGAGCCAGATAGGCCTCGCACTGTGCGATGCGCGATTCTTTTAGCGCCCCGCGCATGGCGCCGCGCGAGCGCAGCGTCCAGCTCAGATTCATTTGCAGAGAGGCCAGCCGCGTTTCCAGCAGCGAGGAGGTTGAGCGAATTGCGCGGCGGTATTCGCTTTCGGCTTGTTCCAGCTCGCCCATGCGAAACAAAATCCGGCCATGCATTTCGCGCGCCAGGATGCCGTCCATGTCGTTATCCTCCCAGGCGTATTCGGCAATCTCCTGTTCGGCCTTGCGCTGCTCGCCCAAAATCAGACGCAGCTCGTTGCGCAGCAGCACCAGTTTGCGCAGCTCATCGTCTGCAACGGACTGGTCAGGAATCTCTTCCAGCGCTTGCAATGCGTCGGCGGCTTTGCCCTGATCTATTTCCCCGGCGTGGTAGGCCGACCAAACGTAGATGGCCTGGCTGTATTCGCCCGCCTGAACCAGGTGATGCATGCATTCGACGTAATGAGCGCGGATCAACAGCAGCCGCGAGGCGATCAGGTGGCAGCGGCGCAGCTGACGTTGCGTCAGGAGCCTGCGTATCGAAGCCACAAAAGCCGGCAACGCCGACACGCCGCCGCGCTGATCGAAGCTCGCCAGCTGATGGCTGGCGAGCGTGGCCAGCAACGACGCTTGAAAAGCATCGACCGGCGCGGCAGAGCGAAAGGTGCTGAGCACGGCCAGCAGATGACGCTCTTCCGGCAGCAAAAACTCCCAGATGCGGCTGACCATCTTCTCCACCGACGGTTGTGAACCGAGATTCTCAAGCGCCGCTTCCGGGGTGGAGCCGACCTTGAGCATGCTGACAAACAGCGCCAGCAAGCGCGGGTTGCCAGCCGTGACCCGCTGGACAGCCAGTCGCTGAATGCCCGTCAAGGCGATGTTCTGAGCGCTGAGAACCATGTGCATGGCGTCGTCGTTCAAGTCTTGCAGCTCAATCTCGCGCGCAAAGCCAAACGGCTCCCGGCCGCTTTGGCTTTGCCCGGCCAGCAGCAATGGAAAAGACTCGTGCAGTCCTTTCAAAAAAAGCGCCAGTCGCATGTGCTCTTCTTGTTCCTCGGGCGCAAGCAAATCAACCTCGTCAAAACACAACAGCGTTTTGGGCGTGGCGCCGTTCTTCTCTGCCCGTAACCGTTCGACGTCGTTGCGAATCAAGCTGAGCGCCAGATTTGGGGTGACCATGGAGCGATCGGCGACCAGCTGCGCCCACAACAACGACATGCCCTGAGCGCGCAAATAGTAGGCCAGGTTGTAAATCAGGCTCTGGAACTGGTCGTTGAAGTCGCGCTGAAAGGTATAGACAAAGGCGACGGGCTGCCAGGCTTGCGACACGGCAGCGGCCAGGCTGGATTTGCCCACGCCGGCCGGACCGGTGATCAACACCGATTGGCCTGCAAAAAGGTGCTGCTGTGCCTCCGCAACCACTGCCTGTCGGTGGGCATACACCGCCGGCGCCACCGGACGTTCCAGGCGGATGGCCGGCCGCACACGCTCGGTCAGTTGCTGAGCAATCTTCTCCAGGGCTTCGTTGTCATGCCGGTAGTAGGTAGAGCGGCCGATGCTGAGCTGCAGCTGCGTTTCCACGGCGCTGCGCCCGTTCAAAAAGCGATTGGTCAGCAGAGCGCGCGTCTGATCGCTGCCGCGTGACTCGGGCATGGCCTCGATCACTTCGGTGATCAAGCGCGCCAGCACCTGCCCGCGCGTGGCGGGCTTTTCAGCGGCGGCGACGCCGGCCAAAAACTCGCCCAGGAAATAAGGCGCGGCCAATGGCGAGTGGGTGCCC
Source organism: Chloroflexota bacterium (assembly GCA_031368515.1). Classification (GTDB taxonomy): domain Bacteria; phylum Chloroflexota; class Anaerolineae; order J036; family Brachytrichaceae; genus CANJQH01. Next base: position 15,059 of record JANMNW010000383.1, on the reverse strand, counting down.
AGCCAGGCCGGCTCGCGCAGATGCTCGAGCGCCGATTTGACGCACGACTGAAAGCTGAGCGCATCGCCCGCTCCGCCATCTCCTGATCCAGCCGCTTCATCCAGTTGCATAAGTGTCATGCCATTGTCGCTGAAGTTTGCCGATATGGCGATTTGCCGCGGCAAGTAACGGTTGCAGCGCAGTTTCCTGGAGTCGTGGGCTCATCCCTTCTTCCTAAGCCAACCGTTTGCGCTAGACCCTTCAGATTATGACCCGAACTCGGGACTATGCAGGCCCTTCTCGGGATTCGCGCCGATGTCCCATCCCTACCCTTTGTGTCATTCAAGAGTGCGCTAGTTCGGTTGCTACCGCGGCCGAAGTTGAAAGACAAGGAGTAATGACATGAACAGCTTTTGGGGATCTGTTGAATTGGTTTCGGTGCCGGCTGGTGGCGGCGGTGGCACCCGCTGATTTTGCGACTCCGAGTATTTTGATCTATTTCGTCGCACCATTGCGACGCGCGGTTCCGAGGCGATTTTGCCTCGGAACCGTTTAGCCGTATCCGCGAATCAGTCCGGAATAACCATGCTTGACGCTGCCTTTACCGCCTATCAGCACCTCCTGCTTGGGTCGCCCGAGGCTGGCCTTGACATCCGTGTGTTTGTGCCGCGCATGCGCCTGGAGTCCAGGCGGCTGGCAGGCGCAGTCGCGCAAGTGTGCGCCGCACATCCAATGCTTCGCCAGCCCATCAGCCGCGCCGGCTGGCGTGAGGCCGATGTCGCCAATGCGTTTGAACTTATCGTGGCGCACGAGCCCTCCGCGAACGGTGATGCAGCGGCCGGTGCGGTGCAGCGATTGAGCGCCGAGTTGACCAGCTCGGATGGCCGGCAATTTGCCGTTTCACTGATCGATGATGTTCGTCAGCACCTGATTGTGGCCTTGCATCGGGCGATCGCCGATGACGCATCTTGGTCGCTTGTGCTGAACGACCTCGAGCAAGCCTATCGCGGCACGCGCGATGGAGTCGCACCCGCATCCTATTTCGATTGGCAGCGCGCCATTGGCGCGCCAGCGCGCGCTGTGGCCGACACGCGCGACATGCGGCTGTTTGCAGGACCGCAGCGCGTCCCGGCGGAAATCTCGCCGCCTCAGGCTATGGCCCTCATGCGCAATGTGCAGCGCGCATATGACGCTACGCTGATTGAAGCCGCCGCAGTCGCATGGATGCGCACCCTGCTGGCGCGCAGCCGGCAGGTGCGCGACCGGCTTGATGTTGTGCTGCAGGCCAATGCGCGCGCTTTTCCTTCGCCAGAAGTGATTCCGGCCAATATGGTCGGTCCTCTCGACGCATTCTGGCGGCTCAGCGTGCCGACGGCGGCGCTGCAAACGCTGGATATCGCTTTTGACATCGTGCGGCACCAGTTGCGCGAGCAGACTTTGCGCGAGGTGCTGTTCAATGCGCCTCCGGGCGGACGCGCCCCGTGGCTGATCGTGCGCATGCGCAGGGCGCATGTTTCCGGCTGGCTGGACGAGGTGGGTGAATTTGCCGACCGTTCTGACGCGCCGCTGGGCGTTCGCGCCATGCGTGTGATCCAAAGCGAGGCGGGCATTGCGTGCGCGGCGACGCAGGGCGAATCCTGGCTGGGGCCGACGCATCCCGATCCGGGCGCCGTGCTGATGCGCAATCAGTTGCTGCTTGTGGCGCAAGCGGCTGCCAAACACCGCGCAAATGGCATTCGGCGGTGGATTGGTGTGCCGGCTGCGGACGCCCCGCGCTTGCCAGCGATCGGCGAGCTGGTGCGCTAGCAATAGAGTGTCAAGGCGATCTGCGTGGGTCAGCGGATGAAGCAGGGAAGGAGTAAATCGAGATGGAGATGCAGGATGTGCTAGTACTGGACAGCGGAGATGTGCGGCAAGTTCTAGCTGGACGCGAAGCCGAGCTGGTCGATGCCGTGCGTATTCAGAACGAGCAGCGCTTGCGCGGGTCGCTGATCATGCATGCTGCCGCTCAGATTGAGCTGCCCAGCCCGATTGACCAGCTTGTCGCCAGGCCCGAATTGCTCAGCATGGCGCTGGCGGCCGGCGCGCTTTCGGCCAATGCCGATGCCGGATCATCGCCCGTGATCGCGCTTCAGCCGCCAGACTTGTGCGTGCCGATGGTGGTCATTGAACGGGCGGCGTTGCGATCGAAGCGCGCAGGCGCGGTGGCGGCATTGGCGGCCTCGCGTCTGTGCGCCGGCCCCGACAAATTTCCGCTGGGGGTGGTGGGCTGCACGGAAGTGAACGCCGAAAGCGTCGCTTGCCTCTCCGCGGTGTTTCCAAAGCTGACATCGTTGCTGGTGTTCGACAACGATGCGACACGGGCGGTGTCGTTTGCCCGACGCATGTCTGAGCGCTTTCCACGGCTCCGGCTGTCCATTGTCGAATCGATCGGCGTGCTCTTTGCATCCTGCAAGCTGGTGACGATCGCCACCGGCGCGCGCCAGCCGCACATCGGCATGGATGCGCGTTATTTGCCCGGTGCGACGCTGCTGCAGCTTTCGCGGTGCGATTTCTCGCCGGAAATGATGCTGATGTCGCGCAATGTGGTCGACGACGCCGAAGCACAGTGCGCGGATGACGGCTCGCTGCGGCAGGCTGAGCGCATGATCGGCAACCGCGATTTCATCTCATGCCGGCTGGACGATGTGCTTGTACGTGGCGCGCAGCCCCGACGCTCGCCTTCCGAGCGTTTGATTTACACCGGTCAGGGGCACGAAGCTCTGGACGTCGCCGTGGCGCAGCTGGCGGCTGCGCGCGCGCTTGCGACGGGGGCTGGTGTTCGGATAAAAGCCGACATCGCCGAGAAGGTGCTTTTCGTGTCGCGTCGGTAATACTCCTTTGCCAGTCTGCCAGCGCAATGCCTCTTCGCCCCCTACGAAGGGGCGTTGCGCTGTACCGCCCATACGTGATCAGCGCGCCGGCGCGATTTCAGTGGCGGTGATGGCTGCGCCCACGCCGATGGTCAGCGCCACAGGAATGAGCGTTCGAAACGCCCGCCGGGCGGCTGAGCGACATAACTACTTTGTCCGGCAACATAGGCGATGCCGCTCACCGGCTACACGACCAACAGGCTCGCCGCGAGGTGCATCAACGGTTCCATTCAGCGTCCTCCTGGATGTCTGCTCCCCCGGGTGTCGGGTGTCGGTGCCGGCCGGCGTGAGAACGGCCGCATAATGATGCGCGTGAAGTGCGTGGCGATCCACGACCAGTTCAGCGCCAAATGCGCGCTGACAAGCCACTACGCCACGGTGTCAGTGTCGATGGCCAGCGGCTGGACTATCAGCGCAGCCAATGCCACGCGATCGCCAAATGCCGGCCCCCAGAATCGGTTGCCTGTGGCGACATCGAAGCATTCGCCGCGGTATTCGGTTTTTAGCGCCAGCACGTCGCCATAGAGAAACAGGCCAGCCGGCGCTTCTCCCAGCCGTGTAGGCGGGCCAAACGACTTTATTATTAGCTCAAGCATTACACACCCCTAATGTGCAATTTTGAGGGACATTATCATCGTTTCGCTGTTATTCGCTTTGCGCGGGCGCAATTTTCCAAAGGCGAGCCGGCTACACGCTCTTGCATAAGGCAACGTAATCTGTCGGATTTTTGGAGTTTAGCCCTTTGCTACCACTGACCCTCGAATCTCTCTTCGGGCCACACGCGGGCGATGTTGTGATAGCCGGCCTGTTCCCAAAAGCCGGGATGGTCTTTGGCCGTGAATTCGAGCGCGCGCAGCCATTTGCCGCCCTTCCAGAAATAGCGCGTGTCGGGATCTTTGGACGTCTCCTTGACCGCGCCCACCACCACCCGCAACGGATAGCCGTGATCGGCATCCAGCGGCTTTCCATCAAATTCGACCGCCAGCAGCGTGGTCGGCTTTAGAAAGTGAGCCAGATCGACGTTGGTCGTGAAGCCGTATTCGCAATGCTCGATCACAAAATTGGCCGTGGGCTTGAGCTTGATGATCTTTTGATCGATCAAATCCTGCAGATGCACGCCTTTCCAGGTGGTGTCCAGCTTGCTCCAGCGCGTCACGCAGTGAATGTCCATGGTGATCTGGCGCATGGGCAGCTGCAGAAATTCCTGCCAGGTAAACGTCCTGGCTTCTTCCACTTCGCCGTGGATGCTCAAATTCCACGTGCTCATGTCGTAGTGCGGCACCGAGCCATAGTGCAGCACCGGAAACTTTTCAGTCAACGCCTGGCCGGGCGGGATGCGGCCCTGCGTCTTCAATTCATTTTCACGGTCTTTGCGGGGGTTGAAAAGGTTCATGCGTTTGGCTCCTTGTGGAAATCGGTCGACGGTTCGCACTATATACCGGTGACCAGCGACTTCAGCGCATGCAGAATAGCGCGGGAAGATTACAGATTGCGAACGGAACGGCGCCGTCAGCGGCTTTCGGCCAGCAGCCAGACCACCACCAGTGCGATCAGGGCGACGGCGCAGTATTCGATCAATACGCCGCGCGTCAATTGGCCCTGATGATGTTGCTGCGTCAGCCCGACGCACACATAGAACATCGCCAGCAGCAGCACGCCCGCGCTCCAGGTCGACACGTTCCAGTAATTGATCGCCCAGGTGCCCTGTCCGATCAAAAACGCGACCACCGCCGCGCCCAGCGTGGCGCTGCGCAATCCGATCCGGTGCGGCTCAAGCAGTTCCAGCGACAGCACAAAGGTGATCAACATGATCTGCGTTGCGCTGATCACGGTGCGGTCGCGCTGAGCATAGATCAATGTGAACAGCGCAAACGCGATGACATAGGTCAAGCCAGTCACGATCAGCCGCGCATTGGCGAAGCTGGAGAAGTCGGCGTCCAACGTGACGTATTCGGCATAGATCAATATGCCAATGGTGCCTACGCCGACCATCAGCGCGGTCAGCCACAACGCCCAGTTGTCGATGCTGCTCAGCAACAGGCTGAGCGCCAGCGCGCCGATTCCCGGCGCCATCCAAAACGGAAAGAGATAGGCGATGGTGCCGCGCCGCACCGAAGGGTGCTCGCGCAACACCCAGTCCACGCCGGCCACCGCCAGCACTGGCACCAGCGTGACCAGCAGCGTGTCGGTCGTAAAGTTCAACGTGACGGGCGATCCAAGAACGTTGAGCGTGTAGGCGCGCGCGGGCAGATCGACCACGATCAGCAACGCCGGCGCGATGGCGATCAACGCCAGCAACGTGAAGATGCGGTTGGCCAGTGCCTGATTCAGCCGCTGAGTCATGGTGTCAGTTTGCCTGTTCGATGCGTTTTCCTGAGCCTGGCGCAGCCAGTATCTTTCCCTGGCTGAAGGCTTTGCCGCCGCGCACAAACACCGTATGCACGCTGCCGCGCGCGCGCATGCCCGCGTAGGCCGTCCATGCGCATTTGGTGAAGAGCGGGCGCTCGCCGATGATGTAGGCGTCGTTTGGATCGACGAGCGTGATGTCGGCGTCGAAACCCGCCTCGATTTTACCTTTGCGGGCGATGGCGTAGGCGCGCGCTGGCCCTTCGCAGCACAGCCGCGCGATATCCTGCAGCCGCAGCCGTCCGTCATGCGCTGCGGTCAGCAGCAGCGGAAGCATGACTTCCAGGCCAGGCAGCCCCATCGGCGGTCGGCCGCTTTGCTTTTCAGCGCGGGTGTGCGGGGCGTGGTCGGTGGCGATGCAATCGGCCACATCCAGATGCGACCACAGAAACGCCACATGCGAGGCTTCGCGCAACGGCGGATTCATCTGGAAGAACGACTCCGGGCAGTTGACGGCGGGCGGCGGGCGATAGTCGGTCGACAGGAACAGATGGTGCGGCGCGTATTCGCAGGTCACCCGCACGCCCCGCGCTTTGGCGTCGGCGATGAGCTCGACTTCGCGCTGCGTCGACACGTGGCAGATGTGCAGACGCCGTTGCGTGGCTTCGGCCATCGCGATCGCGCGGCTGGCTTCCAGCTCGGCGCAGATCGGCGGGCGGCGCACCCCGCGACCGCCAAAGAAGCGCACAGCGGGTTCATGCTCCGCGTGCACCGCAATCACGCGCTCGCGCGGATACTGCTCGAAATGCGCAAACTGCTCGGCAAACCCGTCGACCAGTAAATCGCCCGTGCTGCTGCCCATGTAGATCTTTAGACCGCATTCGAGCAAGCCCGGCGTTTGCGCCTTCAACCCGGCGTTGCTGTTGGTGGCGCCGAGAAACAGGCCAAAGTCGCATACCGCTTTTGACGCGGCCAGGCCGAGCGCATGGTTGAGCGAGGCTTCGTCGGTGACGGCCGGCGACGTGTTGGGCATGCCGAACACCGCAGTTACGCCGCCGGCCACCGCCGCGCAGCTGGCTGTATAAAAGTCTTCCTTGGGCTCGCCGCCAGGCTCGCGCAAATGCGTGTGGGGATCGATCAAGCCCGGGAAGGCCAGCAGCCCGCTCGCATCCACTGCATCGAGTGCGCCGGACGGTTGAAGATTCGTTCCGACCGTGGCGATGCGTTCGCCTTCGATCAAAATATCGGCGCTGCGCAATCCTGCGGAAGAGACAAGGGTGGCGTTTTGAATGAGAGTGGGCATGGGTTTGGGGCTAGATTGGAGAGTCAGAGTAGATAGTTATAGTGGACGGTTACAGTTATGGCGCTCGCTGTGACTATGGCTGTTTACCATAATTATCTACTTTGACTTTCCTCTCTCGACTCTCCACGCTTCGCTCCGGCCATCGGCTATAACTGCCGCCTATCGACACGTCGCTTCCCATCCACGCATTGGCGCCCGAGTTGAAGCGCATCTGGCGCGAGCGCAACGCGCTGGTGCTCGTCGCGCCAACGGGTTCGGGCAAAACCACGCAGGCGCCGCAGCTGTTGCACGCCGACGGCGTGGTTGAACCGGCCAAACGCATCGTCGTCTTGCAGCCGCGGCGCGTGGCGGCGCGCAGTGTGGCGGTGCGCGTGGCCGCGGAGATGGACGTGGCGCCGGGCGGTCTGGTCGGCTATCAGGTGCGCTTTGACCAGCGCATCGGCCCGGACACGCGCATCGCCTACGTCACCGAGGGCATTCTGTTGCGCTGGCTGCAAAGCGATCCGTTGCTGAGCGATGTCGGCGTGGTATTTTTCGACGAATTTCATGAACGCAACCTGCTCAGCGACGCAGCATTGGCGTTATGCAAGCAACTGCAACGGGCGCAACGGCCTGACTTGAAGCTGATCGTGATGTCGGCCACGCTGGAAGCCGAACCGGTGGCGCGCTATCTGGGCTGCCCGATTCTCGAGTCGCAGGGGCGCGCGTTTCCCGTGGCTGTGTGTTATCAAGATTGGGGCGACGACAAAGCCGTCTGGGAGCGCGCGGCCGAACGGGTCGAGGCCATTCTCGATTCCGGCGAGCCGGGCGATGTGCTGGTGTTTATGCCCGGCCTGTATGAAATCGAGCGCACGATTGAGCTGCTGCGCCAGACGCTCCGTGGCGCAAGCGGCGCATTGACCACGCTCGCCTTGTATGGCGAGATGTCGGCGCGCGATCAAGACCGCGTCTTTGCGCCATCCGACACGCGCCGGGTGATCGTAGCCACCAACGTGGCAGAGACGTCGATCACGATTCCTGGCATCCGACACGTCGTCGATAGCGGCCTGGCGCGCGTGGCGCGATTCGACCCGGCGCGCGGCGTCAATACGCTGCATATCGAGCCGATTTCGCAGGCTTCGGCCGAACAGCGCGCTGGTCGCGCCGGCCGAATTGCGCCGGGCGTGTGCCATCGCTTGTGGACCGAAGCCCAGCAGGCCACCCGGCCACTGAAAAATACGCCGGAGGTGCAGCGCAGCGAGCTTTCGTCTGTGTTGTTGTTGCTGCACGCCATGGGCGTGACCGACATCGCCAGCTTCGACTTTTTGGACAAGCCCGATCCGTCGCGCGTTGGGGTGGCCGAAACCTTGCTGGAGAGCCTGGGTGCAGTGGTCGAGGGCGTCATCACCGAGACCGGGCGGCGCATGCTGCGCATCCCGGCGCATCCGCGCTATGCGCGCATGCTGCTGGAGGCCGAAACGCACGGCTGTGTGCGCGAAGCGGCGCTTTTTGCCGCGTTGGTGGGCGGGCGCGACCTGCTCGTGCGCATAAACCCGCGCGACGAGCGCGACCGCGTGCTCAAACGCAACCGTCAGTCTTTGCTCAAACGCAGCCAGACCCTGAGCGATTTCACACTGCTGGCACGCTCGTTTGAGCATGCAGTTGCCTGCAACTTTGACGGCAAACAATGCTTTTTGCACGGGGTCAACGCCGGCGCCGCGCGCGAAGTGGCGCAATCGGTTGAGCAGCTTCTGTCGATCTGCGAGGAAGCGGGTCTTGTCGCAACGCAGCCGTGCGACCCGGCCCGGCTGGACGAAGCGATCGCGCGCTGCCATCTGGTCGGCTTTGTCGATCACCTTGCCGTGCGCGCGGGCGCGGGCAGCAGCGAGTATGAGCTGGCTGGCGGCCGGCGCGCCGAGCTGGCTGATGAAAGCGTGGTGCGTTCGGCGTTGCTGCTGGTGACCAGCGACATTCGCGAAATCGGCACGCGCGAGGGCGGCAGCTTTACATTGCTAAGCGTGGTGAGCCAGGTGCAGGCGGCCTGGGTGCGCGCGCTGCGGCCCCCGGGTCTGCACGAAACCGTCGATCATGTCTATGACCGCTTGAGCAAACGGGTGGTGGCTGGCCGGGTTCTGCGCTATCACGACCTGTTGATCGGCGGCGAACGGTTGGAGCAGGTTGAGCCTGCCGCCGCCGCGCGCGTGTTGGCCGAGGAATTTGCAGAGCGGCTCGACCGGCATCCGCAATGGTCGCAGCTCAAGCCGCGCGTGGCGGTGCTGACGCGGCCACAACTCGTGGACGCGTTGATGCGCGCCTTTGGCGGCGCCACGTCCGCCGCCGATGTCATGAAATGCGATGTGCTGGCGGCGCTTCCGCTTATCAAATCCGGCTAGCATGGACCGCCATGGTTATGCGCGCTGTGTTGCTGACGATTGTGCTGCTTTTAAGCGCCTGCGGCGCCCCTTCTTCCGAGCCTGTGACCGGCAGCGTGGAGCTGCCATCGGCCACAACCGATGCTTCTGCGTTTTCGCGCGCGCTGGCGGTGCGCGACATGCGCTGGCCGGACGATCACGGCGCGCATGACGACTATCTGCTGGAATGGTGGTACTACACCGGCAATGTCACCGATGTAAACGGCCGCCCGTTTGGCTATCAGCTCACCGTGTTTCGCCGGGCGCTGGCGCCGCCGGACCCGACTCAAGCCACCCCGGATGCGCAGACGAGCATGAGTTTTTCACAGCTATATTTCGCGCATTTTGCCATCTCGGACGTTCAAGCCCGCCAGCACTACGCGTTTGAGCGCTTCAGCCGCGGCGCCGGCGGACTGGCTGGCGCGCAGGCTAGTCCGTTTCGCGCATGGGTGCAGAGCTGGACAATCGACGAAAGGCAGGGCGCGCGCCCGATCGACGCCGCCGGCCACGTGCGCTTGAAGGCGGCAGAAGGCGGCGTTGCGATTGACCTGGAGCTGACGCCGGACAAGCCGCTGGTATTGCAAGCTGATCGCGGCCTCAGCCCCAAAAGCGCCGAGCCCGGCAACGCGTCGTACTACTACTCATTTACGCGCTTGCGCACTCAGGGCCGAATCACAATCGGCAGCGATCAATTCGATGTAAGCGGCGCAAGCTGGATGGATCACGAATGGTCGACGAGCTTGCTTGGCGACAACGCCGAAGGCTGGGACTGGCTGGCGTTGCAGCTGGACGACCGGCGTGAACTGCTTATCGCCCAAGTGCGCAGCAAGAGCCGCCTGCCGCAGGACAGTTTTATGGCGTTGGCGACGCTGATCGCCGCAGATGGCACGCCGCGCACATTGAAGCGTGATGAAGTCACGTTCGAAGCAACCGAGCGCTGGACCAGCTCGCAGACCGGTGCGCAGTACCCGACGCGCTGGCGCGTGACGATTCCATCCGCCAACTTGTCGCTAGATGTGCGCACGCGTTTTGACAATCAAGAGGCCAATCTGACCACGCTGTATTACGAAGGCGCGGTGGAAGCTGTCGGCACAGCGGATGGCAAGCCGGTCAATGGTGTGGGCTATCTCGAAATGACCGGTTATGCCCAGTCGATCGGCGCGCAAATTCGCTGATCTTTCGCTCGTCGCATCCGCTACAATCCGCATGTGATCGCCAAGCATCTCGCCACGCTTGAGCTGCCCAAGATTTTGGAGCGGCTGGCGCGCTATTGCTCGTTTAGCGCCAGCGAGGCGCTGGTGCACGAGCTTGCGCCGTCGATCCACGCCGGCGAAGTGCAGCGCAGGCTGGCTGAGACCACGCAGGCGCGCGAGGCGCTGGAAAAGCACGACCAGTTGAGCATTGGTGGCGCGCATGATGTGCGTGATGCCGCACATTTGGCCGCCCATGCCGGCTTGCTTGAGCCGAAACAGTTTCTCGACATTCGTGACACGCTCAACGCCGGCCGCAACATTCAGCGCACGCTGTCGCGCTTTGGCGCAATTTATCCGCAGCTTACCGCCATCACCAATCTCATCGAGCCGAGCGGCACGCTGGTGACCGAAATTTCGCACTGCATCGATGACGGCGGCGAAGTGCGCGACAACGCCTCGCCTGAATTGGCGACCATTCGCCGTGAAGTGCGGGTGGTGCACGACCGGTTGCTGGCCAAGCTGCAACGGCTGGTGTCAAATAGCGATCTGGCGCCATATCTGCAGGAAGCGCTGGTCACCCAACGGGGCGGCCGCTATGTCATCCCGATCAAATCCGATTTCAAGGGCCGCATTCCGGGCCTGATTCACGATCAGAGCTCCAGCGGCATGACGCTGTTTATCGAGCCGTTGGCCACGCTGGATGACAACAACCGCTGGCGCGAGTTGCAGCTGGCTGAAGAGCGCGAGGTTCGCCGAGTGCTGTTCGCGCTGTCGGCGGCCGTTGGCGCCGAAGCCGATGCGATTACGCGCACGGTCGAGGCGATTGCGCGCTTCGATCTGGCGCTGGCCAAGGCCAAGTATGCCCACGCCACGCGCTCGGTGGCGCCGGAAGTCCGCAATCCACAGTCCCGAGTCCCGAGCTCCGAGAAAGCCGCGCAGGACACGGGACACGCCACTCGGCACTATGAATTGGTTCAGGCCCGCCACCCCTTGCTCGACCCCGAAACTGTGGTGCCGACCGACGTGGCATTTGACAGCGAGACGCGCGTGTTGGTCATTACCGGGCCGAATACTGGCGGCAAAACGGTGGCGCTCAAGACCATTGGCTTGTTTGCGTTGATGGCCCAATGTGGTTTGCATTTGCCGTGCGCAAGCGCAGTGCTGCCGGTGTTCGACGCGGTGTATGCCGATATCGGCGATGAGCAGTCGATCGAGCAGAGCTTGTCCACATACAGCTCGCATTTGACCAATTTGCGCTCGTTTTTAGAGCAGGTCGATCGCGACAGCCTGGTATTGCTGGACGAGCTTGGCGCCGGCACCGACCCGGCTGAAGGCGCGGCGCTGGCGCGCGCGATGCTGGAGTATTTGCTGGCCACGCGCGCGATGTGCGTGGTGGCCACCCATTACCCGGAGCTCAAGGCGTGGGCGTCGCTGACGCCGGGCGCGGTCAACGCCAACATGGCCTTCGACTACGACACGCTGCGCCCGCTTTACCGGCTGTCGATCGGGTTGCCCGGCCGCAGCAACGCCTTTGCGATTGCGCAGCGCCTGGGCATTCCCGACTCCGTGCTCGACCGGGCGCGCGGGTATCTTGATTCCAACGCCGCGCGCGCCGAGGACATGCTGGCAGAGATCGCCCGGCTGCAGGAGTCGGCGCAGGTTGCGCGCGAGGCAGCCCGCGCGTCGCAACAGGATGCCGAGGCCAATGCCGACCGCATTCGCGCGCGCTTGAATTCGATTGACGATGAGCGGCGCGCGCTGCTTGAACAGGCGCGCGAAGAGGCAAAGCGCGATGTGGAATCGTTGCGCGCGGAAACGCGCAAGCTGCGCGCGCGCGTGCTGGCGGCCGGCGGCAACCTCGATGAAGTGAAGGCGATTGAGACCGCGGCGGCCGAAACAGCCGCGGAAGTCGAAGCCGCGGCCGATCTGCGCAGCCGCGCCAGCCCGCCTGCGGGCAAACCAGAACCGCAGCGCAAGCGTGCGATCCAGGTGGGCGACACGGTGCGCGTGCGCTCGCTCAACAGCGAGGCCGAAGTCGGCGCCATCGTCGGGGGCGAGGCGGATGTGCAAATCGGGCGCATGCGCATGCGCGTGCGGTTGACCGATCTCGAACGCGTGCGCGCCAAAAAACACGAGGAAGAGCCGGTGCTGGATGACAAGCTTGCCGCGCCTGAACGCGGTCCTTCGCCGGGCATGGAGTTCGACATGCGCGGCATGATGAGCCAAGACGCCATCGAGGCGTTGACGGACTACATCGATCGCGCTTCGCGCGCGGGGCTTCCCTATGTGCGTATCATTCACGGCAAGGGCACCGGCGCGCTGCGCAAGGCGGTGCGCGATGCGCTCAAACGCAATTCGGCTGTGGCGACGTTTGAAACCGGTCAAGAAGGTGAAGGCGGCGACGGTGTGACGGTCGCCAAACTGGCAGCCTAGTGCGAAGCTGCTTCGCTGGGTGCGGGGCAGTGCCGCTCCGCATCGCAGATGTCAAAGAAGATCATAAAGGCCAAGTTAACAAAAAGTGAATTGCCGACAAGCTGGTTCTGGGTGTGCGCGCTGTATAAATCGGAGCGCGCCGCCAAAAAAGGAACGCAGCGCAAGCGCCATCTGTGGGAACGGCGCGTCTTTCTGATTCGCGCGTTGCGGGGTGAAGAACGGCGGGTAGCGCGAGAGATGGCCAAAGCGCAGGAGCACAAATACAAAAATGCTCGCGGTGAAACCGTCTACTGGCGCTTGAAATCGATCGAGAGCTATGCCGAGTTGTTTGACAAACGGGTGAGCAATGGCACGGAAGTCTTTTGGGAGTTTTTTGAGCGCGTGGATCGCTGAGCGCCGGCAGACCCCACGCCTATTGTGACCGCACATGCCCAAGCAGTCGACGCTACTCCGGATCGTTTTGGTCCTCGCGATCATCGCGCTGGCGATGTTCATCGCCGAGCGCCTTTGGCTGTTGGGCGCAGCGCTGGGCAATATCGTGTCGATCATCGGCCTGTCCTGGCTTTTGGGCTTGTTTGTCAAGCCGTTTATCAACTATCTGCGCGGCGGGCTGGCGCCGCCCTTTGTTATTCGCTGGATCGACCGGCGCTATGGCGAACGCGCCGCCCGGCGCGCCGCCGTTCTGCGATTGCCGTTTGGCCTGGCCGTAGCCATCGTTTATGTGCTGCTGATTTTTGTTATCGTCGGCGGCTTGTCCTTTGCGACCGCCTCGATCATTCCGCAGGCGGTCGATCTGTTGCAGCGCCTGCCCGAGATCAGCAGCGATTTGCCGGTGTTTGTCACCCGATTTTGGCGCGACGCTGCGCCGCGCCTGGGCATGAACCCCAACGCCTTTGATATCAATCAATTCATTTCGCCGCAGGAAATTTCGGCGCGCGCCGCGCAGTTGGCCGGGTGGCTGGCCACGCAGGCGGTGAGCGTTGCCGCGCTCACCGCGGGCGCCATCGGCCAGGTGTTTATCGTGCTGGTGCTCAGCTTGTATGTGGTGGCCGAGGACAAGCTGATTGAGCGGCAGCTTTTTGCGGTGCTGCCCGCCTCATGGCACGACGTGCTGCGCGCCATGTCCAGCAGCATCACCCGCGCGTTCAACGGGTATCTCCGCTCGCAGGTCATCTCGGCATTGCTGCATGGCGCCTCTGCATTTTTGATATTCACCGTGTTTGGGCTGAATTTTGGCGTGGTGGTGGCGTTGTTGTTTGCGTTGCTCTCGTTCATCCCGCTGGTCGGAATCCCATTGGCGGTGTTCATCGCCGCGATTGTTACGGTGATCTCGCTGCCCAGCGCCGTGATTCCAGTCGTGGTTTTTCTACTTGTCGTCGATCAGATCGTAGCCTATGTTGTGGTGCCGCGGTTGATGACGGAGTCCACCGGCGTGCCGAGCCTGGTTGCGATGATGTCGATCATCATCGGCGTTCAGCTGCTGGGCTTTTGGGGCCTGGTGTTCAGCGTGCCGCTCGTGGGATCGGTTTATGCGATCGTGTTCGATGTGATTTTGCCGCGCCGCCGCCGGGCTTTGGGGTTGCCCGAGGCAGCCTCGGGCGCGCCTCGTTCATCGCGTCGTCCATCTTCGGCGCGCGTCGTCGATGACGCCACCGCATCGCCGGCTGCAACAGCCGTCCCGCCCAAAGCGGGTTGATGCCCCCGGGCACTTTCATAATGTGGAGCGTGAGCAGCCGACCCGGCTGTTCTTTAACGGAGCAAGCGTGGTGGAGGCGCGTCGATGAGGCGTGTTCGTGCCATAGAATCGGCGCGTGTTTGTTTACCGATTCCACATCAAATTCGCGCTTGTTGTCTGTGCATTGCTGTCCAGCCTGACGCCGCGCACATCGGGCCATGCGCAGGCGCACAAGCCGGTTTTGGCTTTTTACTATGCGTGGTACGACCATGGCACGTGGTCAAAAACCCCCGATGTGCCGCAGATTCAGTACAAATCCACCGATGTCGAGGCCATGGCGCGCCATATAGATTGGGCGCGGAGCGCTGGAATCGACGGCTTTGTGGTCTCATGGTATGGCCCGGAGGGCGGCGTCAACAACCAAACGCAGTCGAATGTGCTGGCGCTTCTTGACATCGCCGCCGCGCGCGGCTTCAAGATCGCCATCGATTTTGAAACGCGCAGCCCGCTGTTCAAAACGCGCGCCCAACTGCGCCAAGCGCTGCGGTATGCGGTTGACACGCTGGCCAGGCATCCGGCTTACTTTAGGCACAAGGACAAGCCGGTTATTTTCTTTTGGCGCAACGACGCGCTTGCGCCCGGCGAGTGGCTGGCGCTGCGCGCCCAGGCCGATCCAGAAAACGCCACGTTGTGGATTGCCGAAGGCGTCAGCACACAATGGCTAAACGCGTTCGATGGCTTGCATTTGTATAACGTGGCCTGGAGCCGTGACTTCGCCGTGACGGCCAGCAAGTTCGCCGTGCCCACCCGCAAGCTTGGCCGCTTGTG
>JANMNW010000356.1:0-2286 GCA_031368515.1 Chloroflexota bacterium | reverse complement strand
TGACGATGAGCAAAGTGCAAACATTACGAGGGATGGCAACTGTCAGTTTCTTTGCCAACGACGTAAAAGCAGCGAGGAACTGGTATGCAGAACTATTGGGTATCAAGCCGTATTTCGAACGCCCAAATTCTGACAAACCGGAATATGTGGAGTTTCGTCTTGGCGATTACCAGCATGAGCTGGGCATCATCGACACGAAGTACGCGACGAAAGGCGCAACTGCTGGTCCTGGCGGCGCGGTTGTATTCTGGCACGTCGACGACGTTGCAGAAATGCTGAGGAAAGTGATTGCTATGGGTGCAAAGGAATATGAACCACTCATCAACCGCGAGGCAGGGTTCGTAACTGCTTCGGTGGTCGACCCCTTCGGGAATATTCTCGGCCGGATGTGCAATCCACACTATTTGGAGGTTCTTGCATCCAAAGACGCGTAAATTGCGCGGGCTGTCAGCGCGAGATCATGTCAAGCAACTGCCTCGCCCTGCTGCCTCCTGACCCGTTGCGACATTTTCCTGTCACCGCAGTTGCTGGCGACAGTTCTGCCCTTTCTGGATGGAAACGCTTTTTCAGCAAATTGGGCCAAATAGGCAAGGAAAAATTTATGAGCGACAAAATTCTGCACCACCTCACTCTCCCTGGCGAGAGCGCCGAATACCGCATCGCGCGAAACAAACTTCTCGCCGAGGAGATGGCATTGCGACGACAGATTGAGAGCGTTGCCGCGCTACGCAGGGCGCTGCCTGTAGGTGGCACGGTTGCGCAAGATTACTTGTTCGATGGCAACGATGGGCCGTTGAAGCTGTCTGATTTATTCAAGCCCGGTATGGACACGCTCGCCATTTACAGCTTCATGTACGGGCCTGAGAAGGAGCTGCCGTGTACGGGTTGCACCCACTTTCTGGATGGTCTTGAAGGCATGATGCAGCACATCATCCAGCGCATCAACCTGGCCGTTGTAGCCAAGTCACCGCTGCCGCGTCTTCTGGCTCTGGCGCGGACGCGTGGCTGGCGCGCCTTGCCCCTGCTGTCCACACGCGACAACAGCTACGACCGTGACTATTTCGGCGACTCATCGGGCTTGCCTGAGGCGGTGCTAAAGCAACAAGAGTTCAAAGATGGCGAAGAGTGGGATATGCCGATGCTCAATGTGTTCCACCGGCGTGGCAAAGTGATTAGCCATTTCTGGGGTTCCGAGATGCTGTACGTGCCGCCCGAGCCGGGTCAGGAATATCGCCACAACGACGCGCTCGATCCGCTGTGGAACATGCTCGATTTGACGCCTGAGGGACGTGGTGATTTTCATCCGCAATTGAGCTATCCCTCTATCAACCCGAAAGGAAACATGACATGACCCGACAGCCAAATGAAACCCACATGTCGACGGTAAATATGACCATTTCCAACGCTCGCACCCGTGCGAGCGTGAAAGACGTCAAAGACACATCATGACAGTCAAGTGAATGGACAACATCGGCATCGTGGTGGACGACATTGATACCGCCATCAAGTTTTTCAACGAACTAGGCCTTGAACTTGAAGGGCGTGCGCCGATTGAAGGCGATTGGGCAGATGGCGTCACAGGATTACAAAACATGCGCGTCGAGATTGCCATGCTGCGCACGCCAGACGGTCACAGCCGGCTTGAGCTTTCCCGGTTTATTGCGCCGCCTGTAGTAGCTGATCATCGCAATGTGCCGGTGAACTCTCTCGGTTACTTACGCATCATGTTTACCGTGGAGGACATTGACAACACGCTTGCCCGGCTTGGCAGACATGGTGCAGTGCTCGTCGGCGAAATCGTCCAGTACCAAGACACATATCGATTGTGTTACATACGCGGCCCTGAAGGTATTCTCATCGGACTTGCCCAAGAAATTGGGAAGCAAATTTCATGATTTCAGGCAGCTGCCAATGCGGGCAAATTATTTTTCGGATCAATGGTGCCATACCCGCAACTTTGACCCGCTGCACCTGCTCGTTTTGCTCAAAGCGCGGCGGGGGTATTACGAACCGGAAAAATTTCATCTCACAAGCACCAGCTCTTGCGATACGGTTTACCCCTGGCAGACCAAACTGGTTGCGCATCATTTCTGCTCCGCATATGGCTGCCACACCTTTAGCGACAGCCCGGCTTTCGAGCCGGATGGCAGCTGGGACAAAACTACGCGCCGCACCAGTGCCAACGCGCGGTTGTTTGACAACTTCGATGCTGCTTTGATGCCCGTTGATGTGATTGATGGAAAAAATCTCTGGTATTGCAAGCATTCTGGCCAATGGGTTTTTTTT
>JANMNW010000201.1:0-27574 GCA_031368515.1 Chloroflexota bacterium | reverse complement strand
GGGACTCGGGACTGCTTTCAGAACACCTGTTCTATAATCAGAACATGCGTTCGATCATCTCGCCCGATCCGTTTGCCAAACTTGCGCTTTTGAGCGACCAGATGATGCTGGAACCCGCGGAGGAATCAACCGCCGCCAGCACGTCCGGCGGTCCGTCAGAGAACACCGCGCCCTGCGGACACTCGCCCGCTGAGCTAAACCGCACATTCGGCGCGAGCGACGCGCGCAACGCGGTTTCAACAAGCCAAACCAAGAAAAACGCGCTGGGCACGCACGATGCGATCATGCCTGGCGGCAAACGCATCAGACTGCTCAAAACCATGCTGACGAGCGCCTGCGAACGCAACTGCAATTACTGCCCGTTTCGCGCCGGCCGTGACATGCGGCGCGCCACGTTCAAGCCGGAAGAGATGGCGCGCACGTTTTCGCAGATCCATGACAAGGGCGGCGCGCAGGGCCTCTTTTTAAGCAGCGGCATCATCGGCGGCGGCGTGCGCACCCAAGACAAACTGATCGACACCGCCGAGATCCTACGCCGCAAACTAAACTATCGCGGCTATCTGCATTTGAAACTCATGCCTGGTTCTGAGCGGGAGCAGGTGCTGCGCGCCATGATGCTGGCCGATCGTGTTAGCCTGAATCTCGAAGCGCCCAATCAAGCCCGCCTGACGCCGCTCGCACCCAAAAAGACCTTTGCGGAAGAGCTGTTTCAACCGCTCAAGTGGGTTTCGGAAATCAGGCGCACCATGCCCGCGCCGCTCGATGGCAAGTGGGCGTCGTTCGCCACACAGTTTGTGGTTGGCGCGGTGGGAGAAAGCGATGTCGAGCTATTGCAGACGACCACCGAGCTGACGCATCGCGGGCTGCAGCGCGCATACTTCTCGGCGTTTCACCCGGTTCACGACACGCCGCTGGAAAACCAGGCGGCTGAAAATCCATGGCGCGAGCACCGGCTGTATCAAGCATACTTTCTGTTGCGCGACTACGGCTTTGATTTTGAGGACCTGCCGTTCTCGCAGAATGGCAATCTGCCGCTGGATGCCGATCCCAAACTGGGCTGGGCGCGCCTAAACCTTCACGAACGTCCGATCGAGATCAACACGGCCGAGCGCCGCGAGCTGCTAAAGATACCGGGCATCGGGCCGAAAGGCGCGGATGCCATCCTCGCTGCGCGTGGTGGCCGGCGATTGTCCGAGCTCAGGCATCTGCAGGCGCTGGGCATCAACGCCATGCGCGCGGCGCCGTTTGTGCTGCTGGGTGGCAGACAGCCGGCCTACCAGATGCGCATGTTCTAGCACGCCGCAACCAGAGCCGCGCATCTTCGTATCAGCCCTTACTAAATTTATGGCTCGCGATTCGTTGGCTCCCCGGCGCGCAAGCGCCCTCCCTCTGGGTCCAGTCACACGCCCGGGCCTGTTATGGCGCATCGCACAATTCTCGATCACTCGCATTGTCGTGATCACGGTTGCGAGCGTGCTGGCACAGATCGTTCTCAGTGCCCTGCTCCACCCATTCGCAGGCGATTCAAGGCCGATCGTGAGGCTGTTGGGCATCGATACGATCGTCACGGTGGCGGTGCTGGTCTATAGCGGGATGGTGCGGCTGCTGGAGCGTCGCGCAGCCAGCGAATTTTCAGTTGCCCATGCGCCGCGCGAATTGGCGATCGGCATATTGCTTGGCGTTCTTGCCATCACAGCGACCGTCGGCTTGATGTGGCTATTTGGTACCTATCGCGTCACCGGCACAAATAGCGCCATGACCCTCATCAGCGCGCTGGCGATCGGCATGGTGCCCGCATTCACCGAGGAGATAGTCTTTCGCGGCATCCTGCATCGCATCATCGAGGGCAGCCTCGGCACCTGGGCGGCGTTGATTAGCACATCGTTATTCTTCGGCGCGTCGCACCTGGCAAATCCAAACGCGTCTTGGTTCGCCGCAATCGCCATCGCCATCGAAGCCGGTTTGATGCTGGGCGCCACCTACACCCTCACAAGACGGTTGTGGCTGCCCATCGGCATGCACTTCGCCTGGAACTGGGCGCAAGGCGGCGTATATGGCGTGCCCGTCTCGGGCATCACGGTCAACGGCCTGCTCTCTTCGGAGGTCAGCGGGCCGGCGCTGCTGGCCGGTGACGGTTTTGGCGCAGAAGGCACCATTTTGGCAATCGTTGTATGTCTCATCATCTTTCTTGCCGCCATGGTCCGGGTCTACCGCGACAACAAGCTCATTCTGCCGTTCTGGCAACGGATGCGCGCCGCACCCATGCAAACGCCGGACGAGTCAGCGGCGGCATAACCGTTATGGCGCCGGCGTATCCGTAACCAGAGGCAACAGCGTGGGCGGCGATAGCGTGTCAGTTGGCAGCGGCAGCGCCGTAGCCGTGTCAGTGGGCGACGGCAGCGGGGTGTCGGTGACAAAGGGGATTGGCGTGGCGGTATCCGTGGGCGGCAGTGGCGGTGTTGGCGAAAGCGTCAACGTCGGCAAAGGCGTGGGCGTTGCGGCGACCGTAGCCGTGCGGGTGTTGCCGGGTTTGCTCGTGGCGGTTGGCGCTGTTGTCGCAGTGGCCGGCGTGAATTGTGTCGGCGTCGCTGGCAGTGCTTCGGTGGGCGCCACGGGCGGCGGAAGCGTAGCGATCGCGGGCAACACTGTCGGTTGCGTCTGCCCGATTAGGTTGGGTCGCGCGATCCACAGCAGGCCAAAGCCCAGCAGATAACAGGGTACTGTCAGCAGGATGACGCCAATGATCAAGCTGTAGGCGGTGCGCTTGCGCCCGGTTCGCTCCGTCATGCTCGTCATGCGGCCGCGATCATACTCCGAGCCGTCACGGCGCCGGCGCCTGCACCGTTACCGCAGCGTCGTGTTCGATCGAATACGTGACCGTTTCTTCCGAACCGGCCAGTTGTATCTTGAAAGCGCGCCCGTTGTCGGCACGCACCCACAACATGACCTGCACCACCTGGCCTTCTTCCGTCTGTTTGAACGAATAAGCGCGCGCAGCAATGCCATCAACCGTCTCCGGAGCGCGCTCGCTTTCCTCAGAAATGCTGTTCAAAAACTCCTGCGTGCCAAACCCCGGCTTGATCGCATCCACGCCGCCCTCTTCGTTTTCGTTGACCTGCCATCCGCCATCGGGGTTGAGCACATAGGCTTTCTGTCCAATCGCCACAACTTCGACATGCGTGCCATCCGGCAAATTGGCTGTATAGCGTGCCCGATCGGGTGGAACCACGGAAAGCTCGGCCGGCGGTGATTCCGCCAGGGTGGAGACCACGCGCATGCGATACGGGCCGTTGCTCTCAATCGATGCGAGTGCAGAACTGATGGCCGTCATTACATCGGCGGTCGCGCCTTCGGCAGGCTTTACAGATTTGCCTTCATCACTGGGTTGCGCCGTTGCGACCTCGGCCGCAGACGCCGCATCTCCAGCGATACTCGTATTTTTGACGGATGCTTCGGGCATCGCCTCGCCCGCCAGCACCGTGGCGTCAGCAGTATCGGGTTTGTAGGTGGCGACAGGGCTCGCAGCAACACCGCGTGTTGCGGTGGTGTTCTGTGGCGGGCCACCACAGGATGTCAGGAGACAGGCGCCTAGCACCAGTGGCGGCACACTGCGGCGGAGGATCGATGAACGCTTGCTCATTGGGAATGCCGCCGATGCTACCAAACTCCCGGGGCTCAGCCCCGGTATCCTGCCTTTCCAAGCAAGTCAGCCTTTCAACCCGCTCATCACCGCGCCTTGAATGAAAAACCGCTGTGACACAAAGAACAACGCCAGCGGCGGGATTATTGAAACCATTGTCGCCGCCATCAGATAGTTCCAGTGCGTGTTGCCGAGCGCACTCAGATACAGGCGCAGGCCGACAGGGAGGGTGTATTTGGTATCCGTGTTGAGATAGATCAACGGCGGCTGAAACGAATTCCAGTGAGCAAAAAACGAAAAAATTGCCACGGTTGCAATGGCCGGCCCGGACAGTGGCATGATGATTCTCGAAAAAATCACAAAAAGCGACGCCCCGTCGATTTTTGCGGCATCGTCAAGCTCAGTTGGCAGCGACAAAAAGAATTGGCGCAGGAGGAAGATGTAGAACGCACCCCCCGCGCCGCCAAACCAACTCGGCACGATCAGCGGCTGATAGGTGTCGAGCCAGCCCAGCGCGCGAAACAGCAAATAGACCGGCACAAGCGTCACCTCGCCCGGCAACATGATCGTTGCGAGCAAGACGCCAAACAGAATATTTTTGCCCGGCGCGCGAAGCCGCGCAAATGCGAAAGCCACCAGCGATGAGCACAAAACCGTTCCGGCAACAGCCATGCCGGTGACAAACACTGTTCAAAAAGTAGCGCAAATACGGCACAAAGGTCAGAGCTTCAGCATAATTGGACCAGAGGACTCGCCGCGGAATCCATTGGATTGGCACCATAAAAACGTCGCCTTCGGGCTTGAGCGAGGTGGAGAGCATCCATGCCAGCGGCGCCATCATGAACATCGCGCCGACGGCGATCACCAGTGTCGCCAACGTGCTCTGTAATCGTTGGCGAAAACGTTGACGTGACCAGCGCGGCGCAGTTGGCCGTATGCGTTGGGTGGTCATGCTCAACGGCGCATGCCGCCCTCGTAGTACACCCATCGAATCGATGAGCGAAAGACCGCACCGGTCAACACCAGGATGATGGCGAACATCAGCCATGCCAGCGCGCTGGCATAGCCCATATTGAACCATTTGAAGGCATTGTTGTACAGATACAACCCATAGAACAGGCTGGCGTTGGCCGGACCGCCGTTGGTCATTAGGAAGGCCGGCGTGAACGTTTGGAACGAGTCGATCAACCCGGAGATGACATTGAAGAGAATGATCGGCGACATCATCGGCACGGTTACATACCGAAATTTCGCCCATGGCCCGGCGCCGTCAATCTCTGCGGCTTCGTACAGTTGCGCCGGAATGCCCTGCAAGCCTGCCAAAAAAGTAACCATCGGAAAGCCGATGGTCCACAAGCTCATCAAGACAAATGATGGAATCACCCATGTGGTGCTGAACAGCCATTTCGGTCCCGAAATGCCAATGATGCGCAGGGCATTATTGAGCAGACCGAAGTCGGGGTTCAAAATCCACATCCACAAGAGCGCCACCGGCACGCCGGATATCACGCCAGGCAGATAGTAGATTGTGCGAAAGACACTTACACCGCGTATGCGCTGGTTCATCAACAGCGCCACGCAGAACGAGACACCCAGCACAAGCGGCACCACGCCGATGCTGTAGAGAATTGTCACCTTGAGCGACTGACGCACCAGTTCATCGTCAGTGAACAATTGAACATAGTTGGCGATACCGACAAACTTCGGCGATGTGATGACATCGTATTCGGTCAGGCTGAGGTACAACGATGAGACCATCGGCCCGATGGTGAAAGCCAACAGGCCGATGAGCCACGGGCTCGCGAACAGATAGAACGCCACATGTTCACGCATGAGCAGGCGGCCAGGCCCGCGCTTACGGCCAACGGTCGATTCGCGTCCGAGCGTTCCCATGCGATTGGATGCCAGATTGGATCACGATTCGATTATTTGATTTGCTTGCGGATATCGTCGCCCGCTTGTTTGATGGCGTCTGCCGCAGTTGCCTCGCCCAACCACACCTTGTCGAGCGCAGGCTGCAACACCTTTGAGTTGAGCGGGCTGAAGTTGACCGTCCAGTTTTCCGGATCGATCTGTTCGTACTTCGGTCCATCAACCATCACATTGATCTCGGCATCCGAAAGCTTCAACGCGCTCTTCTGAATCTTGAGCCAGTCAGGGCCAAGCGAAGCGCGCGCTCTCAGCGGCCCGTATGAAATGGGATAGATCTGCTGCGCTTCCGGGCTGATCATGAATTTCATCAATTGCCATGCGCCCTCCAGATTTTTGACACCCTTGATCATGCTCCAGAAATCGATCCACACATGCAAATGGCGCTTGGCGCCACCGGGCGGATTGGGCACCGGAGCCACACCCCATTCAAACTGGTCGATCTTGGCAAAATTGCTGAGCGAACCGATGTTGCCGACTGACATGGCCACCTTGCCGCTCATAAACAAGGCCGGCGCACCAGCCTGCAATTGCTGCGTCTGAGCAGGCGACGGCGCGACTTTCTCTTTGAGGATCAGATCCGCCGCCCACTGCACGGCGGCGGCAACGCGCGGATCGGTGTCGCCGACGAACGCTTTGACACGGCCGGTTTCATAAGTCTCCGGCGGCAGAAAGTCGCCGCCAAAAATCCAGCCCGCCGCCCAATAATTGAAGTAGACATCCGAGCCGAACTGAGTGACTGTATCTCCCTCGCGTTTGGTGAGCGCTTTGGCCAGCTCGAGGTACTTGTCGGTCGTCCATGCTGCGTCATTCCAATCGGTGGTCAAGCTGGGAATACCTGCGGCTTTGAATAGCGTCTTGTTGTAGAACAGCACATGCGGCCACAGGTCGAGCGGCAACGCGCAGAGCTTGCCATCCCACATGCAGCCTTTCATGCCATCGGGATGGAAATCGCTGAGATCAACTTGATCACGTTTGACAAATTCGTCAAGCGGCTGGCTGAGCCCTTTGTCCGCGTAATAGCGATAGCCGCGATCCGAGAACGGCGCATAAATTGCAGGCGGATCGCCCGCTGCCACCATCAGGTCGAGCTTGGTGTTGTAGTCCGCTCCGCCGGGGACAAAAATGCGACTGACTTTTACGTCGGGATTCTTCTTCTCAAACAGATCGATGGCCTTGTTGAAAAAGTCTTCCTCGCCGCTTCCCGAGCGCAACAGCGCGGGGACAGGCGATCCGTTTGAGGCTGGCGCAGGTGCATCTTTTGGAATAACTTGATCAGACGTGTTTGCGGTCGGCTGAGCTTTTGCCGCGCGTGTGTTTGCCGAGCTTGTCTGCCAGCACTTCGTATCCGTCGAAGCTCGAATTGATATGGAGCGTCAGATTGGCTCTGCGCGGCGAAAAACCGATTTGCAGAATCACCCTCAATTCGATTTTACAGGGACGTGCCGATTGCGTTAGGCTTGCGCCATGGAAATTCAGGGCAACATGCACATTGAAGCTGAGCGCGCGCTGGTGTTTGACCGCTTCACCGATGCCGCGTTCGTGGCCCAATGCATTCCAGATGTGCAGCGTGTGCAAACAATAGAAGAAGGCAGAAGCTACAACGTCACTGTCGCGATCGGCTTTGGGGCAGCCAAAAGCACCTTTGACACGCACATCGAGTTTCTCGAAAAGATGCCCGGCGCCAGTGCCCGCATCAAAGCGCAGGGTCGCGCGCCAGGCAGCAGGACCGATGTCGGCGCCACGTTGGCGCTGCGCGATAGCCCAAGCGGGGGCACCGAAGTTGAGTGGTCGGCAGAAATCGAGATCACAGGAGCGATCGCCAGCGTGGCAACTCGCATGCTTCTCAGCGTCATGCGCACATTCAGCGCACAGTTCTTTGACTGCGCCAAAGGCAGAATTGAACGGCCGACCTAGTGGTATATTTCGGGCACCAATGCCGAAGCCGCAAACGATACGCATTGAACAGATTAGCTAGGGATCTTTCGCATCGCGATCGATCCCATAACTTGTTTGTGCCGGAGCCGTCCGGCGCCGACGCTTCTGTTCAAGACGTGCCGTTTGCGGCTTTTTGCTTGTCTAAACACCATGTTTCAACCGGTCTCCAACCAAGTGGATTTTCCCGCCCAAGAACGCGGCGTGCTCGAATTGTGGGCGCGCAACGCCGCCTTTGCCAAGCTGCGCGAGCTGCGCGCGGGCGGCGCCAAACGCTGGTCGTTTATCGACGGCCCGATCACGGCCAACAACCCGATGGGTGTGCATCATGCGTGGGGCCGCACCTATAAAGACCTGTGGTGTCGCTATCACGCGATGCACGGCGCAGAGCTGCGCTGGCAACAGGGTTTCGACTGCCAAGGTCTGTGGGTGGAAGTCAACGTCGAAAAAGACCTTGGCTTCAGCACCAAACGCGACATTGAAGAGTTCGGCATGGACCGCTTCATCGCGCTGTGCAAACAGCGCGTGCTGAACAGCGCGGCGCAGCAGACCGAGCAGTCGATCCGCCTGGGCTACTGGATGGACTGGAACGACCCGGACGAACTGCGCATGCTGGGCAAGAAAATCGTCGATGATCCGACCGAAGTGATCCAGCTCACGCGCGGCGGCGAGGCGATCACCGGCACCGTTGAGCAACTTGTCGGCAAGCTTGGCATGCCAGAGCTGGGTGGCTCGTATTTCACCTTCTCCGACGAGAACAACTACATGATCTGGTCGTTCTTGAAGAAGTGCTTCGAGCGCGGCTGGGTCTATCGCGGCAACGACAGCATCCCGTGGTGCGGACGCTGCGGCACCGGCATCTCGCAGCACGAGATCGACACCGAAGGCTACAAGGACCGTGACGATCCGGCAATTACGGTCCGGTTTCGCATCCTAAGCACTGAAGCCGGTGGGCGGGAGACGCGGGGCGGCCAATGGGCTAAGGTCGATTGGTCCAGCCCGGCCGCCGCAGCCGAGTTCGAGCGCACGCCCAACCGCTACATCCTGGCCTGGACCACCACGCCCTGGACGCTGCCGGCCAATGTCATGCTGGCGGTCGGTCCCAAACTCAAGTACGCAGTGGTCAAGCAAATACACAAAGACGGCGAACAAGCCATCTATGTGCTGGGCGCCGGCGTGCTAAAGATGCTGCGAGGCGAGCATGAAGTGCTTGGCGAATTGACCGGCGAGGACATGGTCGGGTGGACCTACCAGGGGCTGTTCGATGAGCTGCCGGCCTGGATCGACGCCAACAATCGCTGGGCCGACAAACACGGCTTCAGCGGCGATCGCACCTTTGCGCATTACGTTATCCCGTGGGACGAAGTGGGCGAAGCCGAAGGCACCGGCGTGGTGCATATCGCGCCCGGTTGCGGTCCAGAAGACCACAAACTCGGCATAGAGCACGGCTCGCCGATGGTCGCCCCGCTGGGCGAGGACGGCCATTATCTGGATGGCTTTGGCGAACTCGTGGGCCGCCATGCACATGAAGTGCAAGACGCGGTTGAGGCGAACTTGAAAGCCAAGGGCTTTTTCTACCGCCGCGAAACTTACCGCCACCGCTACGCGCATTGCTGGCGCTGCAGCACGCCGCTGGTTTACCGGCTCGTGGACGAGTGGTACATCAGCATGGACGAGCTGCGCCACGACATGATGCGCGTGACCGAGACGATCAACTGGATCCCGTCCTTCGGCAAAGAGCGCGAGCTGGACTGGCTCAAGAACATGCACGATTGGATGATCTCCAAGAAGCGCTACTGGGGCTTGGCTTTGCCGATCTGGGAATACGCGGACGGCAGTTTCGAAGTGATCGGCAGCTATGAGGAACTGAAGGCGCGCGCAGTCGCAGGCTGGGAGGCGTTTGACGGGCACACCCCGCACCGCCCGCACATCGACGCGGTCAAGATCAAGCATCCAGTGACCGGCCTGATCGGCACGCGCGTGACCGATGTGGGCAATCCCTGGCTCGATGCCGGCATCGTCGGCTTCAGCACGATTCAATACCGCGCGGACAACGCCTACTGGAAAAAATGGTTTCCCGGCGATTTCATGACCGAGAGTTTTCCGGGCCAGTTCCGCAACTGGTTATACGCCATGATCGCCATGAGCACGGTGCTGGCCGATGTGCGCCCGGCCGACACCATCCTGGGCTTCGCCACGCTGGTCGATGAGAAAGGCGAGGCGATGCACAAGAGCAAAGGCAACTCGATCGAGTTTAACGAGGCGGCCGACAAGGCCGGCGCCGACGCCATGCGCTGGGCCTATGCGCGCCAGGAATACGACGACAACCTGCGCTTTGGCTACAACTATCTGGCCGAGTGCCGCCGCAACATGCTCATTCCGTTGTGGAACGTGTACTCGTTCTTTGTGACTTATGCCAACGCCGATGGGTGGAGCGCGCCAAAAGAGATGCCATCTCTCGGAGAGATGGCATCTCTCAGCGCGCTCGATCGCTGGATTCTTGCGCGCTTGCAGCAGACGACCAATGAAGCCGTCGCCGCGCTTGATTCATACGCATCGCGCCCGGCCGCGCTGGCCATCGAAAAATTCGTGGACGATCTCTCGACCTGGTATGTCCGCCGAAGCCGCGCGCGCTTTTGGGGCAGCGAGATGACGCCCGACAAGGACGCCGCCTACGGCACCCTGTATCACGTGCTCACCACGCTGTGCAAGCTGATTGCGCCCATCACGCCCTTTGTGGCGGAGGTGATGTGGCAAAACCTGGCGGGAACCGAGTCGCAAGTCCCGAGCCCCGAGGGAACCGTGGCCCAGAACTCGCAACTCGGAACTCGGAACTCAGATTCCGTCCACCATCAAACCTACCCCGCCCCGCGCGCGCTCACAGCGGAAGACGTGGCGCTGTTGCGCGACACCGAAATCGCGCGGCGCGTGGTAAATCTGGGCCACAGCGTGCGCTCGCAGAGCAAGCTCAAGGTCCGGCAGCCGCTGGCCAGCGCGCTGATCGTGGCCGACCCGGCTGCCCGCGAAGTCATTCTGGCGCAGCGCGACATCATCTGCGACGAGCTCAACATCAAGGCCGTGCTCTTTGCCGAGCGTGAGGAAGAGCTGGTCAGCTATAAAGTCCTGCCCGATCTCAAAAAGCTGGGCAAAAAACTGGGCCAGGATCTGCCCAAGGTGCGCGCGGGCCTGGCGGTGCTCGATCCGGCTGCGGTCGCCGCCGCCGTGCGAGCAGGCGAGCTGCTGATTGTTGAAGGTGTCACCCTGGAGCCGGACGAGGTGATCGTGCAAGCCCAGCCCAAGCCCGGCCTGGTTGTGGCGGGCGAAGCCGGCATCGTGGTGGCGCTGGACACGCAGCTGAGCGAGGCGCTGATCAACGAAGGCCTGGCCCGCGAGGTGGTGCGGCGCATCAACGACGCGCGCAAAGCGGCGGCCTTCAATGTGTCGGATCGGATCGACACAGCCTTTGAAGCCGGCCCTAAACTGGCCGCCGCCATCGACGCATTTGCGGAATACATCAAAAGTGAGACACTCTCAGTGACTTTGAACCGGGGTACACTAAGCGACGCACACATTTCGACCGATGAATTTGACGGGGAGAAACTTACAATCGCGCTGATTAGAAAATCTTGAGCATGCGCTAAGCTGGCAGCCAAAAGGCTGATTCGCCGGTTGCGCGCATAAAGGTCGGTCTAATGGCGCAGGCATCACAGCTATCATTGTCCTCACTAAACACAAAGCCTATGTCCAACCAAACATGGAAGGTTGCGGAATCAATCGGTGTCGAACAGGCGCGCGCAATGGATGAAGTCCTGGCGCTGCTCGATGCCGCGGTGCCGACAAAGTTTCTGGCCTTGTTTGGCGGCCGCAACAGCGCCAGCGTGCTGCTGAACGAGCTGCTCGGCAAACAACTCATGCGCACGCCGGGCCGGCGCAACATTTTCGGCATGGTTGTCGATGCAACTCGGCTGCCCTCGCACGTGGAAGCCTGGCAGTTCCTTCTTTTCGCAGTGATGGACAAACTGGCCGAGTCGCCCACCGCCACTCACAACATCATCGGCGATCTGCGCGATGAGCTGAATGAGTTGATCCAGCTTGAACGCCGGCGTGACGAATCGGCCAGCCTGGCCAGCGCCGCCTTCGCCCACCACTTCCGCACCGCGTTCCCCGGGCTTGTGAGCGCATCGGTCGCCGCATCCAACGGCCTGCTGGTGATCGGACTGGATCGGCTGGAACAGGTCGATGGCGTGTTCGCCATGGACCTGCTGGAAGCGGCGCGCTACTTTCTTCACAGCCCGGATTGCGCCACCATCATGGCCGCGGACGAACGCGCGCTCATGGACAAGCTCAAGGTGGTGTCCGCCAGCGCCGAACGCCTGATGGCCACCTGGCCCACCGAGCGCGTCGCGGTTCCGGAGCGAATCATCAATTTCAGCGGCAAAGCGCCGTTGCGGCCGGGCTCGCGCCTGCCGGAAGCCGAGGCTGTTGCGACGGCCGGCAAACGCCAGACGCTTGGCACGCTGCCCAGCGATTCGGCCAAAGTGATCAAAGAGCTGCTGTCGCCCGATCAACGCGCCATTGACAAGGCTTGCGACGAATGGCACAGCGCGATCGCGGCGCTCACCAAGCGCAATGACGAAGGCTACGCCACAAAGATTTCGGGCGCGCAAATCGCCAAGCTGCTCGGCCTCAAGCTGCTGTCGCCGCGCTTGTTTGACGCGGCCAAGTTCGACGCCACCCTGCTCGGCCGGCTTGAGCGCTCGGCCCGCAGCGGCAACGCCGACATGAAGGACGAAAACCAACGGCTGATGGCGCTCAACCCGCAACTGACCGCGCTCTTTAAGTCCGCGCCAAATTTTGTCGGCGTGGAACCGCGCGACATGGCGACGGCGTTGCGCATGGTCAGCGGTCGCGACGCCGAGCCTGCCGCAAGCAAGGCAGCGCAAACTAAGGCGGCCGGTGGCGACAGCGCCAACGGCGCCCAGCCGGCCAAGCGCGAACGCTCGGCACCTGCCCTCAAGTTCGCGATGCCCATGGTTGCGCCTCTTTTCATGCTGATCGCAAGCACCGGCGCCATCGTGGCGCTCGATCGCTTCACCAAAACTTGGGCCGCAGCAACGCCAGTTCTGCCCAATTTGACCACCAGCAGCATTGTCAGCAACGCCGCCATGCTCGGCATGGAATTGCTTGGCTTGGCGCTCTCTGCGCTGATCCTGGGCTTTTGGGGCGCGGCGCGGCGCAGCCCGCTGTATCACGCGGCATTTGGATTGATCATCGGCGGGCTTGGCAGCAACCTCTACGATCACATCAACACCGGCGGCGTGCTGAATTTCGTGCTGATGGGCGGCCTGTCGCTGAACGTGGCGCATGTTGGCTTGCTGTGCGGCGCACTTTGCCTGATCGTCGCCATGTTTCAGCGCGATAAGTAGCAGTCCCGAACAACTCGGCTGCGCGACGCGTTATGTGAATCGCAGGGTCCTGCCATCGCCGGAGAGTGTGAACACTCTCCGGCGGTGTTTTTTCGTTCAGCTTTCACAAAGCCTGCGCGTTACAATCCGGCTGCATGAACGAGCCCGCACAGCCAGACGCCGGCGATCAAAGCCCCGCACGAGACAACATTTTTGCCCTGTGGTTCAGGCGGTTGCGCTTGCTGCTTTTTAATGCCTTTGTGGTGATCCTGGCCGACCAGATCACCAAACGCATTGTCGAAGCAAACATCCCGCTCTACGAGACCGTGCCGCTCATCGGCCATTGGCTTGGCTTCACGCGCACGCAAAACTTTGGCGCAGCGTTCAGCCTGTTTCAGAATGGCGGCGTGTTTTTCAACATCGTCGCGGCGATCGTAACGGCGCTGATCATCTACTACGCGCCGCGCTTGCCCGAAAACGACTGGCTTTCGCGCGTGGCTCTCGGGCTGCAGATGGGCGGCGCGCTCGGCAACGTCATTGACCGGCTGCGACAAGGATATGTCACCGACTTCATCCACATCCGAATTCCGGAAATTGGATTTGATTGGCCAGTGTCCAACATCGCCGATGCTTGCATCGTGTCCGGCGTGATCATTCTGATCGTCACCAGCTTTCAGCGCGACCGGCAAGCAGCTGCCAACCAGGTTGCATAGCCGTCACGAATCAGGCCGGCGCCGCATACGCAAGTACCGGATTTCTGAAAACCGCCCGAACGCGCGCGCCTACGGCGATGCCCGGCATCGGCCGCATGCGAACCATGATCTGTGTTTCGCCCGCGCGCACGTAGGCCAGCTGATCGTGGCCATAGTAGGCAATGCGTTCGACGTGTTCAGCGGCCAGGGCATCCGGCATCAAAGTCAAATCCTCAGGGCGAACCATCAGCGTCACCGGTCCCGTGCTCGGATTGACCAGGCGCGCTTCGCCTAGCGCGCACATCGCTGCATCTCCGGACGCTTCGCCATGAAGCAAGTTGGCTTCGCCCAAAAAACATGCCACTTCGGGATTGGCCGGCCTCAGATAAACGTCGTGCGGCGTGCCGGTTTGCACCACGCTGCCTTGAAACATCACCGAAATGACATCGGCTGTGCTGAGCGCCTCTTCCTGATCATGCGTGACAAAAATCGCCGTCACGCCGGCCTCGCGCAAAATGGCGCGCAGCTCATGGCGCATATCGCGGCGCAGCGCGGCGTCGAGATTCGAGAATGGCTCGTCCAACAACACGATGCGCGGATTTGGCGCGAGCGCGCGCGCCAGCGCCACGCGCTGCTGCTGCCCGCCTGAGAGTTCATGCGGATATCGTCCGGCCACAGCCAACAACCCAACCAGCGCCAGCAGCTTTGAAACCCGCGCGCCCGAGTCCGCGCCGCGCAACGTGTTCAGCGCAAACGACACGTTGTCGCGCACGGTCAGATGCGGAAAGAGCGCATAGTCTTGAAAGACCATGCCGATCCCGCGTTTTTCCGGCGGCACATTGCGACTGGGTCCAAATACGCGGCTTCCACCCAGCCAGATTTCACCGGTGTCGGGCGTGTCCAAACCGGCGATCAGACGCAACGTTGTGGTTTTGCCGCATCCGCTGGGACCGAGCAACGCGGCAAATGCGCCAGACGGCACCGCCAGTGAGACATCGCGCACAGCCGGCGCGTTCGCTCCGAAAGACTTTCCCACACTCCGCAGTTCAACGATGCAGTCGCTCATGTGCCTCAGATCCTGTGGTCACGCTCATGCCCCTCGATGCTCCAGACCCTTGCTTGCGCAGCCGCGTGGGTCCAGCATTCTAGGCTACAACGCCTTTTCGCCGCAAAATAAACACGTCAAAATCTTATCCTTGCGGCTGCGCAACAGCGTCCGTGTCACTGGCCGACGGCATCCAGCCCAAGACGGCGCGGATACACCGCGCCAAGCAGAAGCATGGTGAGCAGCACCAGCACGAACGCGGGCAGTGCCGCTTGCGTGTAGACCGACTCGCTGGACGCCGCCCAGATGCGCACCGCCAGCGTGTCGAATCCGGGCGGGCGCAGCATCAGCACGGTCGGCAGCTCTTTGATGGCGACGAGGAACAGCAGCGCCCAGTTGGCTGCGGTTGCCGGCGCCGCGATAGGCAGTGTCACGCGAAAAAACGCGCGCACTGGCGAGCTGCCCATAACGCGCGCGGCCGCCGGAAGCGCCTGTGGAACAGACGCCAGAGCCACTCTGCCCAGCGTCACCGCCTGCGGCAACAGCCGCAGCACCATGCCGGTCGCCAGTGCTAGCACTGTGCTATGCATGGCCGGCCAGTAGGTGCTGAACATCATGACGAGCGCCAGCCCGATGATCACGCCCGGCAGCGCATATGGCGCCTTGCACAGCGCCGATACAATGCTGGCCAGGCGCGCGCGGCGGCTTTGCGTGGCGAGCGCCGCCGGGGCCAGTGCAATCAGCCCGGCGAGAGTGGCCGTCGCAGCGGCCAACACCACACTGTTAACGGCATGCCCGGCGGTGTCCTGCGCACTCTGCGACCAAATCACATCGACCGCCGTGGGCGCCATCAACGCCTGCCCTGCCAGCGCCGCCAACACGCCAACCGGAAAAATCAGCGTGATCAGCACCACGCTGGCAAGCGTCAGTGCCGCGAACAGGCGCAACGGGCGCGGCTGACGATCTGCGAGTGCCCGGCCGGCCGGGCGCCATTGTCCGCCGCCGTGCGCGTTTGTCGCCTGCCGGCGCCGATCGCCGCGCGCCATGCGGCTCTCAAGTATCAGCAGCGGCACCGTCAGGCCCACCAGCACCATGCTCAAAGCCGCGGCGGCACTGCGATCGACCGAACCTGCAAACTGGCTGTAGATGCTTTGGGTAAATGTGCGGTAACGCAGCATCGTCACGGTCCCAAAATCGGACAGCGTGTAGATCGCAATGAGCAGCGCGCCGGAGGCCATGGCCGGCAACAGTAGCGGCACATGCACGCGCCACAGCATAGCCAGCGGGCTGGCGCCGTTCATTCGCGCGGCTTCATCCAGCGAGCGGCTGGTGCCGCGCAAGCGCGCGGCCACCGGCAAGAACACATACGGATACAACGACAGACCGATGACCACAGTGGCGCCGCCCAACGAGTAGATGTCCGGCAACGGCGCGGATGCTGGATCGAAGCCCAGAGCCGCCCAGGCTTGCTGGGCAACACCGCCGCGCCGGAAGACAATGATGTAGCTGATCGCTGTGACGTAGGCCGGTATTCCCAGCGGCAGCGCAAGGGCCACCCGCCAGAAGGACCGTCCCGGCGGCCCTGCCCGCTCCACAAGCCAGGCCAGCGCCACGCCAAGCGCAGTGCTAAAAATACTGGTGGTCAGCACCAATGCGACAGTGTTGCGCAACAGCGAACCAATCTGCCCGCTCCACAAGCGCGACCACAAGGCCGCATCGGCGCCGGCCCCGCGCCAGGCGACATAGACAAGCGGCAACGCCGCCAAAGCGCCAACGCTCAACGCAAGCAGCGCCAGCACGCGCGATTGCGTGCTGGCGCCGGTCAGTCGATCGTGAATTGAACCCGCGCGTGATTGGACTATGGCAGTCCCGCCTTCTGCGCCATTGTCGCTGCCGCGGCGCGCTCCTCAATCAGCGCTTTGAACGACACATCGGCCAGCTTGAAATTGCTCAAAGGAGGTACGTCTTTGGCCAGCGCCACGCCCTCGACAATGGGATACTCAAAGTTGACCTCGGCAAACACTTTCTGACCCTCTTTCGACAGCAGAAAATCGACAAACAGCGCCGCCTGCGCGGCATGCGGCGCGCCCTTCACAATGCCGGCGTTGGTTGAATTTACCAGCAAGCCATACGAATCCTGGTCCGGGTAAACAATGCCAACCGGCGCGCCTTCGGCTTTGGACAAGTGATAGTAATAATGATTCACCAGGCCGAGCTTGAGTTCGCCCGCCCCCACCGCTTTGCGCACATCCGTATGCCCGCCAAAGAATTGAGTCTCATTGGCGACCAGCCCGCTGACAAACGCTTCAGCCTTGTCACTGCCTTCCAGCTTTCGCAGCGCGGCGATGTGGGCCATCATCGCGCCATTGGTGCTGTCGGCCGCGCCCACCTGTCCCTTCCACTTCGCATCGGTCAGCTGCAAAACGGAATTGGGCAGCTCCTCGGGTTTGACCAGCGCGGTGTTGTATATGATCACTCGCGGGCGCAGCGTCAGCGTAGTCCATGCGCCATCCGCGGCGCGATAGCGCTCGGGCACACCCATCACGCTCGCCGAAGCATTGGGTTGGAATGCGCCGGACGCCGCCATGCTGGCCATGATGAGGGTGTCGGTGTTGATCAAAACGTCGGCCTTGGGCGCATTGGCTTCTTCTGCAATTTTGGCCGCCAGCTCGCCCACTTTGCCCGTCAAAACGGTGACTTTGATGCCAGGATAGGCTACGTTAAACGCTTGAACCGCCGGCTTGATCAGCGCCTCGGAGCGGGAGGTGTACACCACCAGTTCGCCGCTCGAAGGGGCGACAGCCGCCGGGGTGCCTGCCGGCGCGCAAGCAGTCAAAAGTAAGGCGAGTGCGCCGCTCGCCGCGATTTTGCTTTGGAAATTCATGGTTGTTTACATAGGACTTTGGCCGATCACGCAAGCGTGCGCCGCCGGCATGCATACTACGAAAGGGGCGCAACTCCGCAATAGCCGCGTGTTAGCCGCCGAGTCTTTGCCCGCACACATCCAAAGTTAATCGCGGTAAAACCGGAATTTAGGCAACAAAAAAGCTCCGAGGTCGCCGGAGCTTTGATGGAGTCGGATGATGTTCAAAGAGGCTTTCAGCCTCGCCAAAACGCGTTATTCTTTGACGCGCTCAAGATACTCGCCGCTACGTGTGTCGATCTTGAGCAGATCGCCCTCTTTGATAAATGACGGTCCCTTGACGATGGCGCCTGTTTCAAGCACGCAGTCTTTGAGCACGTTGGTGGCGGTGTCGCCGCGCACTGCTACATCGGTGGAAGTCACGCGCAGCGTGACAAAGGTCGGAATCTGCACGCCGGCGATCTTGCTGCCGTCTAGAACAAGCAATTCGCAGATCTCGTTTTCCTTCATGAACTCGGCCTGTTCGCCAACGACGTCTTCATCCAGGGGCACCTGTTCGTAGCTTTCCGTGTCCATGAAGTGAAATGTGTTGCCGTCGCGATACAGAAACTGGATGTTGCGCGTTTCGGATTGCACCACATCGATGTCGTCGCCAGCGCGCATGCGGTCTTCAATCACCTTGCCGTTGTTGAGGTTCTTCAGCTTCAAGCGCGTCATCGCGCGCCAGTTGCCCGGAGCAATGTGCTGAAATTCGACGACGCGCCAGACATCGCCATTGTGGCGAATCAGCAAGCCGCGGTGCAGATCTGAGGTTGTTGCCATAGTACTCCCGTGATTCTTCCTGTAATTTTGCGGCGATGATTATCTCACGCGCGCGGCTTGCGCAGCCTTCGCGCCAGGCTGGCGAGCAATTATCCGGGCGCAATGGCGGGCGCACGGTTTTTGGCAGCGTTCTAGACGCCCCATTCCAACTCGTAATCGCCGATGTAGACCAGATCGCCGCGCTTGATGCCGCGGGCTTCAAGCGCAGGCCCGACGCCGCTGCGCTCCAATGTGCGCTGAAACGCCAAAACCGCGTCGTCCAGATCCCAGCGCGTCATCATCACGCGCTTTTCGATCCACTTGGATCGCACGCGGAAACCGCCGCCCTCGCGCGCAATCTCAAAGCTGCGGTCGGGTTCGGTGTCGAGCGTCAGCACCACTTCCGGTTCAGCGCGCGGCAGCGGCGGCAGTTCATCCAGCACCATGACCGCGAGCGCCAGCATCTCAGACACCTGCTCATGACTTGCCGACGAAATCGCGGACAGTGTGTCGTCTTTGCCATTCGCGCGAGCCGCCGCCCGCAGCAACGGGCCGTACAACTCAAACGCCGCGCGCGCATCGGGCAAATCCATCTTGGTCAGCGCCAGCACCTGGGGCTTGTCATTCAGCCCATGGCCAAACGCCTTGAGTTCCTCTGTAACGGTTTCATAGTCCGACACCGGATCGGAAGACATGCCGTCGATCAAGTGGATAAGCACGCGCGTGCGCTCGATATGGCGCAGAAATTCATGGCCCAGCCCGACGCCTGAGCTGGCGCCTTCAATCAAGCCGGGAATATCTGCCAGGACAACTGTGCGGTCGACGGCCAGTTGTGCCACGCCCAAATTCGGCTGCAGCGTGGTGAACGGATAGTCTGCGATTTTTGGCCGCGCGGCGGTCAGCACCGACAACAAGGTGCTCTTGCCGGCGTTGGGCTTTCCGACGATGCCAAGATCGGCAATCAGCTTCAGCTCCAATTTGAGCGTGCGCGCCTCGCCGGGTGCGCCGTTTTCCGCCATCTGTGGCGCCTGGTTTGTCGAGGTGGCATAGGTGGCATTGCCGCGCCCTCCGCGCCCGCCGGCGGCCACCACCAGCTGTTGGTCAATATCTGTCAGGTCGCCGATGACGACATTGGTGTCGGCATCGCGCACGATCGTGCCGGGCGGCACCTTGACATACCGCGGTTTGCCGCTGCGGCCGGTCATGTCTTTTACGCCGCCGCGCTTGCCGTCTTCGGCTTCGTATTCATGCTCGTATTGAAAGTTGACCAGCGTGTTGAGATGCGGTGTGACCACAAGGATGACATCGCCGCCCTTGCCGCCATTGCCGCCATCCGGTCCGCCACGCGGGACCATGGCTTCACGGCGGAAGCTGTTCATGCCGTCGCCTCCGCGCCCTGCGCGCACAAGAATGGTTGCAATGTCGTAGAACATGGGGCGGCAATTGTACGGCACTTGTCTGAGCACCCGGGCTGAGGGGGAGCACCTCAGAATTTTGTAACTCTGTCAATGGGCAGGTCTTCAAACTCCGGCCCAGCCAAGCACCCAGAACGGAGGCGGCTTGGCGCGGTATTTAGAGCGCACGTGTAAGTGCCGCCGCAGTCGAAGGGCGCGGTTGGGACCTCTACAACCGCACCCTTCGACTGCGGCGGCATGGACATCTTTTGTCCAGCTTTGATCCCGCGCCGCCTACGCTCTGGGTGCTTGGCTGTGCCGGGATAGAAAACTGCTTCTGAAGCTCAATGTTTACGAAAATTTGTGGCGCACCCGGGCTGGCCCGGAGCACCTCAGGGCTTATGCACCAGAATCTATAAGAGTCGCACCGGCGCGCTGGCGCTTGTCGATTGTGTTGTCCGTCATGGACGTCTCCACGTTGCTGTCTTCTGGCACATCGCGTTGCGCGATCACCAAGCCTGATGCGGTTGTGGCTGCCGCGCAGCGCTTTGCTGAATAAAGCGATGATGTCTCCTTGCACCGCGCCGAATCCCTCGATCCATACAGGCAGAGCTGCTGTCGCAGCGGCGCGATTCCGGTATGCTAGCAGTCCGTGAACCTGATGCTCGTATTCGGCGGATTGGATCCCAAATAAGCGAAGTACTGACGACAGTGGTTTGCGCCCTGGTCAGCACCGGAGGAAGCTCATGAAAGCAGTTGTATATGCAAAATACGGTTCACCCGATGTGCTTCAGCTCAAAGAAGTCACAAAACCTATTCCTACAGATGATGAACTACTGATCAAGATCCATGCCGTTTCCATAAATGGGTCGGATCGGGAAGGGCTGATCGGCAGGCCGTTGTACGCCCGACTGGGAGGGCTTCTAAAACCAAGCCATCCCATACTCGGGTCGGACATCGCCGGGCACGTCGAAGCAGTTGGAAGAAACAACACGGAGTTCAAACCTGGGGACGAAGTGTTTGGCGAAGTTCCAGGCTATCACGGCGGTTTCGCGGAGTATGTCTGCACGCGCGGCCGCACACTGACGCTGAAGCCGGCCAGCTTGACATTCGAGCAAGCAGCCGCCATCCCGCAAGCAGGCGTGATTGCCCTGCAAGGGATTCGAGAACAGGGCCAGGTACAACCGGGACAGAAGGTTTTGGTTAATGGCGCGGGCGGGAGCGCCGGTTCATTTGCCATACAGCTTGCCAAACTGTATGGAGCTGAAGTGACCGGAGTGGATAACACAGGCAAGCTGGAATTCATGCGCTCGCTTGGCGCAGACCACGTCATTGACTACACCCGCGAAGACTTCGCGAAAAGCGGGAAACAATATGATCTGATCCTGGACCTTATCGCCCACCGTTCGATCTTCGCATATCAGCGGGCGCTACGGCAGAATGGCACATCTTTCTTCGTGGGAGGATCTGCCGTAGTCATTTTTCAAGCATTGCTGCTGGGACGGCTGATCAAAAAAGCCACATCCAAAGACATGCGCATCTTGATGGTTCCACAAAACAGGAAAGACTTGATCGCAATCACGGAGCTCTGTGAAGCTGGCAAGATCACGCCTGTTATCGACAGGCTCTATTCGTTGGATGAAGTGCCGGCGGCGCTTCGGTATGTAGGCGAATGGCGTGCCAAAGGAAAAGTAGTCATTGTTGTGGCACCCAATGGCAATGCCTCACCATGCTGACCCCGACCGGAAGGTGTGTCGCATATTGACGATGACGCGCCGCCGCAGGTCAAGCCGTGCGCCGACCCTGGGTGACGGTATGCGAGGGCAAAGCCTCGCGATCACCAACGCTCTATATTCGCACTCGGCGCCCACCTAGCCTCCGCTGTTCCAGCAAACGGAAAAGACCGGGGCGGATTTATAGTCGCAACATGGCGATTCCATCCGACCTTGACATAGCCCAAGCCGCGACGCTGCGACCCATTCTCGCAATCGCCGGCGCTGCTGGTCTGCGTGACGAAGAGCTCGAACTGTATGGCCGCTTCAAGGCCAAAGTCAATCTTTCTGTGCGCGACCGGCTAGCCGGCCGGCCCAACGGCAAGTACATCGACGTGACAGCGATTTCGCCCACGCCGCTGGGCGAAGGGAAAACCACCACAACCATCGGATTGTCGCAGGCGCTGCACCACATCGGCAAACGCGTGTTCAGCTGCATCCGCCAGCCCAGCATGGGCCCGACATTTGGCATCAAAGGCGGCGCGGCCGGCGGCGGCTATTCGCAGGTCATCCCGATGGAGGATTTCAACCTGCACTTGACCGGCGACATTCACGCCGTGGGCGCGGCCAACAATTTGCTGTGCGCGGCCATCGACTCGCACCTCTTTCACGGCAACGCGCTCGGCATCGATGAGAGCACCATCATGCCCAAGCGCGGCGTGGACATCAACGACCGCGCGCTTCGCAACATCACCATCGGCCAGGGCAAAGCTGAAGACGGCGTGCCCCGCCAGACCGGCTTTGACATCGCCGTGGCCTCGGAGGTGATGGCTGTCCTTGCCCTCACCACCAGCCTGGAGGATCTGCGCGCGCGCCTGGGGCGCATGGTGATCGGCCTCAACAAGGGCGGCGGCATGGTCACGGCCAATGATCTGAAAGTCGCCGGTGCAATGACCGTGCTGCTCAAGGACGCCATCATGCCCACCCTGATGCAGACGCTGGAAGGCTCGCCCGTGTTTGTGCATTGCGGCCCCTTCGCCAACATCGCGCACGGCAACAACAGCATCATCGCCGATCAGATCGCGCTCAAGCTGGCCGACTACGTTGTTACCGAGAGCGGCTTTGGCGCGGACATGGGCATGGAAAAGTTCATGAACATCAAGTGCCGGGCAAGCGGGCTCGCGCCCGATTGCGTGGTGCTGGTGGCGACCGTGCGCGCGCTCAAGATGCACTCCGGGCTGGCCAAAGTTGTGCTGGGCAAGCCCCTGCCAAACGAAATCACCGAAGAGAATTTGCCGGCGCTCGAAAAAGGCTGCAGCAATCTGGTCAAGCAGATCGGAAATGCGCGAAAGTTCGGCGTGCCGGTGGTCGTGGCGGTCAACGCCTTTCCAACCGATTCGCCTGCCGAACATGCTTTGATTCGAGATCTGGCAAAGCAAGCGGGTGCGGTCGACGCGGTCGTGAGCAATGTGTGGGCCCAGGGCGGTCCCGGCGGCGAGGCCCTGGCTCGCGCGGTTGTTGCCGCCTGCGAGATGCCGAAGGATTTCAAGTTTCTTTACCCGCTCGATATCCCCATCAAGCAGAAAATAGAAACGATAGCGCGTGAGATATACGGCGCCGATGGCGTGGATTATGCGCCCTTGGCCGAAGAGCGCATCGCGCAATACACGCGCCTGGGCTTCGACACGCTGCCCATTTGCATGGCCAAGACGCACCTTAGCCTGTCCCACGACGCCACGTTGCTGGGCGCGCCGACGGGATTCCGTCTGCCCGTGCGCGATGTCCGCGCGTCCGTCGGCGCCGGCTTTCTGTATCCGTTGTGCGGCGACATGCGCACAATGCCCGGCCTGGGCAAGAGCCCGGCATTTGAGCGCGTCGATTTGGTTGACGGCAAGGTGGTCGGTTTGTTTTAATACGATGTGAGAAAATCCGCGCGATGAAGCTGATGCGTGTGGCCTGGGTTTGCCTGCTGGCGCTCTGGCTCGGTCCGGCAATGCTGGCTGGCGCGCCGGCGGCGCGGGCACAGGAGGCCGAACGCATCACGATGCTGGTAAACGCCGGCTTCGCCGCGTTCGCCAAAGACAGCGCGTGGACGCCGGTGCGCGTGGAGCTCACCAATCAAGGCGATGCCTTTGACGGCGAAGTGCAAATCGTCAACACCCGCACGACCGTGACTGAGCGCTATGTCCAGCGCGTATCGCTCGGCCGCAACGCCAGCCGCAAAGTCACGCTCTACGTCCCAGGCAACAGCAATTCGTTCGTGGTCAAGCTGATGCAGGGCACGCGCGAGATTGCCAGCGCCGATCCGGTGCTGCGCCAGCTCACCGGCATCGACCGGCTGGTGGCTGTGGTCAGCGACCCGCCCGATGCGCTGAATTTCCTGGGCGATGTGCGCGTGCCGTTTGGCGGCACCACAGCCGTTGCACAAGTCGCGCTGGAAGATTTGCCAAATCACAGCGCCGGGCTCGATGCGATCGACGTGCTCATGTTTGGCGCGGTCGACACCGCCTCGCTGAGCGCGCAACAACGCGCCGCAATTCGCGCCTGGGTGCTGGCTGGAGGTCACCTCATTCTGGCAGGCGGACCGGGCGCGCGCCTGAGCACCGGCGGTTTTGCGGAAATCGCGCCTGCCCGCAGCGACAGCGCGCTGATCACCACTTCTGTCGAGCGCTTGATCGACCTGATTGAGCCAAACAGCGTCGAACGGCCCATTGCAGTGCCGACCCAGACGGTGCCGGCCATCAGCTTGTCTACCTATGCCAGCGGCTCTCAGTCGCTGGTCAGCTCAAGTCAGACACCGCTGATCATGCGCCGCCGTCTTGCGCGGGGCATTGTCGATCAGCTGGCGTTTGATCCATCGCTGGCGCCGATGCGGGATTGGCCGGGCAACGCCCAGCTATTTGAGGCGCTGCTGGGCGGGCGGGTCAACATGCCCAACAGTCTTGGCACAATCAACGATATCGCTGCGGCGACGCAAACGGTTGGGGCGCTGCCGGCTGCGTCGCTGCCTTCGCCGCTGATCGTGTTTGCCTTCTTCGGGCTGTACGTGCTCGTGGTCGGCCCGCTCAACTTCTATGTGTTGCGCCGCCTGCGCCGCACCAATCTGGCCTGGATCAGCGTGCCGTTGCTGGTTACGGCTTTCACCCTGGCTGGCGTGCTGACCGGCTTCCGGCTGCGCGGCAGCAATGTTCAGCTCAATCGGCTCAGCATGCTGATCGGCGACACCGCCAGCGGCGATGCGCGCGCCTACGCGCTGCTGGGCGCCTATTCGCCCCGCACGCTTCAAACTGATCTCAACACCGGGCGCGCGCTGGTCACAAGCCTGGCGCCGCCGCGCGAAGCGGATGCGCAGCTGACGGAAGCGCGCATCGAAGCGGGCGAACCCGTGAGGGTTGCCGGCATGCAGCTCGACGGTGTCACGCTTCAGGGGTACAACGCCAGCGGCGATGTTGAAACCGGCCGGCTGATCGAAGCCCAAGCGGTGTATGTGCCAAAGACCGGCAATGCGCCGGCGCGCATTGAAGCCACGGTGACCAATCGCTCTGAACAAACCTTGCGCGCCTGCACGCTCATGGCCGGCAGCGACTATCACGCCCTCGGGGATATCGCGCCGGGACAAACAGCCAAACAGTTTGTTTCCCTGGTCGTGAATCATCCGCAGACCGGCCTTAACCTGCACGGAGCCGAATTGCTCCAGGCAATCTACTATCGCGGCCGCTACTACGGCATCAGCAGCCGCGCCAATCCCGAAAGCGCCGCCCCATCCACCACCAGCGATTTTCCGTTTGATTTGAATGGAGCGCCGAGCGTCTTTGCGCTGGTCAACTGGCGCGTGTTTGAGCGCAACACCCTCGACGAGGAAGCCGCGCGCGGCCTCGTCGCCAATTTGATGGGATTGGAATACAGCGGCACTGGCGCGCAACTTGGCTGCTGGTCGTCGAGCCCCGGTCTGGCGGCAGCCGTCGACGACGGCGCCTACACCGATCACACGCTGCGCATGTGGCGATTGCCGGTGCAGACGTTTTTGGTCAACGTGGAACAGACGCTGCCGCCCGAGTTGTTCGCCTGGGACATTGCGGACACCAGCGCATCGGTCAGCCTCGAAAGCGGCGGCGCCGTACTGCAACCGGGAGACCACATCTTCAGCTTGTCGCCCTGGCTGGAAACGCGCATGACCCGGACGGATGTCACCGTCATGCTGGATCTGCAAAATTCACTGACCGAGCTGGTGCCGCCGGAACAGCGCACCAGCGTTGACTTGTATGACTGGCAAGCGCGGCAGTTCGTCGAGCTGGCCGAGAGCCTGGACAGGCTGGACAAAGATGCCGGGGCGCGGGGCGCCTTCATCTCGGCCAGCGGCGAGTTGCGCGTACGGCTGCGGGTGCGCAATGAACAGATCACCATCAGCCGAATTGCGCTGACTGTGAAGGTGCCGTAGGTGGCGCCCGCACTCGATGCCGCATAGATGCGCGCCGGCTGTTAAGATTGCGGCCCAACGGAGTTGTATCGTGGAACCCCTCATTTTTGACCTATCGTCGCCCGGGCGCATCGGCGCAGCGCTGCCGGAATCGGACGTGCCCCATTACGATCTGCCCGCCGGCATGACGCGCGAATCTCTGCCGATGCCGGAAGTGAGCCAGATCGACGTCACCCGCCACTTCACGCGCCTGTCTCAGCTCAACATGTCAATCGACTCCACCATGTATCCGCTGGGAAGCTGCACGATGAAATACAACCCTCGCGTCAATGAAGACGCGGCGCGGTTGCCCGGCTTCGCCGCTTTGCACCCGCTGCAGCACAGCGGCATTGCCCAAGGCGCGCTCGGACTCATGCACGAGCTGCAGCAGTGGCTGGCCGAGATCGCCGGCTTCAGCGCAGCCAGCATTCAGCCAGCCGCCGGCGCGCAAGGCGAGTTCACCGGCATCCTAATGATGCGCGCCTACCATGCCGATCGCGGCGATCACAAGCGCGTCAAGATGCTGATCCCGAACAGCGCACACGGCACCAACCCTGCGTCATCGGCGATGGCCGGGCTCACAGTCGTTGAGCTCAAGTCGGACAGCCGCGGCAACGTCGACCTGGAAGATTTGCGCGCACATCTCGGCGATGACATCTGCGGGCTGATGATCACCAACCCAAACACGCTGGGCATGTTCGAAGAGCACATCGACGAGGTCGTGCGGCTGGTGCACGAAGCCGGAGGCCTGGTCTATGGCGACGGCGCCAACATGAACGCGTTGCTCGGCATCGCCAAACCCGGGCACATCGGATTCGACGTGATCCACTACAACCTGCACAATACGTTCAGCACCCCGCACGGCGGCGGCGGCCCGGGTTCCGGCCCGGTGGCTTGCAATGACGCGCTCAAAGACTTTCTGCCCGGGCCGATCGCGGGTCGGGAGGGACGCGGCGACGACGCCGAATATGTCTGGCACATGCCCGCCAAGAGCATCGGCCGGATGCGCGCGTTTCACGGGAATTTCGGCATGCATGTGCGCGCCTACACCTACATCCGGGTGCATGGCGAAGCCGGCCTGCGCGCGATCAGTCAAAATGCGGTGCTCAACGCCAACTATGTTCAGGCGCGCATCAAAACGCTGGGGCTGTTTCCGCTGCCCAACGGCGAACGCTATTGCATGCACGAGGTGTGCGCGCAAGGCAAGATCGCCGGCGCGAGCGACATTGTTGCGCTGGACATCAGCAAGCGGCTCATGGATTACGGCTTTCATCCGCCGACCAACTATTTCCCGCTTCCCAAAATTGTGCCGGAATCGCTGCTGATCGAGCCCACCGAAACAGAAAGCAAGCAAATGCTGGATCGATTTGTCGACGCGCTCAGCCACATCGTGGAAGAGGCGCGCACACAGCCCGAGCTGCTTAAAAATGCG
Source organism: Chloroflexota bacterium (assembly GCA_031368515.1). GTDB lineage: Bacteria > Chloroflexota > Anaerolineae > J036 > Brachytrichaceae > CANJQH01. Next base: position 270 of record JANMNW010000201.1, on the reverse strand, counting down.
CCTCATTCCGCGCCGCTGCGGCGGCTCGATGAAGTCAAAGCGGCCAAAGACCTTGTGTTGTGCTGCCACATCCCCAACTAAGCATCATGCAAACCAAACATACCAACAATGTGTGGATCAGCGCCGCGGTGGTCAGCGCGGCCGCCCTGCTTCTGCTGGCGCTGTCATTTGCCTCGGGCGGCGCAGCACAGCCGCCGGCAGCGCCAACCGCGGCGCCGGCGGCCATTCCGCAAAGCAATGCACCCGCGCCGGTTGCGCCAGCCGCGCCCG
>JANMNW010000343.1:0-21781 GCA_031368515.1 Chloroflexota bacterium | reverse complement strand
AACGTCAACCCGATGCTGGCTCTGCGTGCCCTGGCCTGCAACGACCGCTGGGACAGTGCCTGGCCCGCCATTGCCAAGGCCAGCCGACAACGCCCTTCTACCCCCATTGATCCCCCAGCCAAGCTATTGCCCGACTCTTTTGTCTACAAGCCCGTCGCCGGCTGGCGCTGGGACAACGCCATCTCTACAAAATCCTGAGGTGCACCCGCTAAGCGAGACCGTTTATCCAGGCGGCGCATAATGTGACACGATGAACGTTTCCCCCGCCCTGTTCGAAGAGCTGGTCTGGACGGCGTTTGAAGACATTCCGCAAGCCATCCGCGCGCGCTTGAACAACGTCGTTATCGAAGCCAAAGATGCGCCCGATGACGACGACCTCGACGCAGCCGATTACGACGACGATGTTCTGCCGCACGATCTGTTCGGCTTGTATATCGGCGTGCCGCTGACCCGGCGCACGCACGCCTACGAAATGATCACGCCCGACATGATTTACATCTACCGGCGGGCGCACATGCGCAAATGCCACACGCTGGATCAACTGCGTGCCGAAGTAAAGCGCACGTTGCGCCACGAGATCGCCCACCACTTCGGCATCGACGATCACCGCCTGGAAGAATTGGGAGCTTATTAGCCGGCCCTTGCACAGCGTTCAAGTTATAGTGGACAAATGAGCGTCGATCTCTTCACCCCAGCCTCTCTCGGCCTGCTGCGCGTCGCAGTCGTCTCCCCCGAACTGCGCGTGGCCGATGTGCGTTTCAACCTGGCGCGCACGGCCGACGCGCTGCGCGCGGCCGCAAACGAAGGCGTCGCACTGGCCGTCTTTCCGGAAATGGGCCTGACCAGCTACAGCTGCGGCGATCTTTTCCATCAGCAGCTGCTCATCGACGAATCGCTTGAGGCGTTGAGCGAGCTGGCGCCGCACACCGCAGTGCTCGGCATCGCCGCGCTGATTGGGCTGCCCGTGCGCGTGGACGGCCGCCTGTTTAACTGCGCCGCCTTGCTGGCCAACGGGCGCGTGCTCGGCATCGTGCCAAAAACCTACCTGCCCAACTACAGCGAGTTCTACGACGAGCGCTGGTATGCGTCAAGCCGCTTCGCCACCGCGCAAAGCGTCATGATCGACGGCGTGGATGTGCCGTTTGGCGTCGATCTGCTTTTCCGCGCCGCCGACCGGCCCGACGCGGTGATTGGGGTTGAAATCTGCGAAGATCTGTGGGCGGTCAACCCACCCAGCGGGCGGCTGGCTGTCGCCGGCGCCACGATATTGCTCAACCCGTCCGCCAGCACCGAAGTACTCGGCAAAAGCGACTACCGCCGCGAATTGGTCGGCAATCAATCGGCGCGCTGCCTGGCCGCCTATCTGTATGCCGGCGCCGGACCGGGCGAAAGCACGATGGATGTGGTCTACGGCGGCCATTCGATCATTGCGGAAAACGGCAGCATTCTGGCCGAAACCGAACGCTTCAAGTTTGCAACGCAGATGGCCGTGGCGGATCTGGACCTGCAGCGGCTGGCGCACGACCGCGCCCAAAATCACACCTACGCGGTTGAAGGCGCCGCGCAGGGTTTGCGCAGCGTCCCATTTGTCGTCGGCCGTCAAGCAGGCGCAAGCTTGAATGCCGGACGAATGATTGCGCGACGCCCGCTGTCGCCCACCCCGTTTGTGCCGTCCAACCCGGCGGCGCGCGCAAAGAACTGCAACGAAATTTTCAACATACAAGCCACCGGCCTGGCCCGTCGCCTTAGGCACACGGGCTCCAAACGCGTCGTCATCGGCGTCAGCGGCGGCCTGGATTCGACGCTGGCGCTGCTGGTGATTTGCAGGGCGTTCGACATGCTCGAGCTGAACCGCAGCGGCATCGTCGCAATCACCATGCCGGGTTTTGGCACCACCAGCCGCACCTATGAAAATGCGCTCGGGCTGATGCGCCAGCTTGGCGTGACGCCGCGCGAGATTTCCATCAAGGCCGCCGTGCAGCAGCATTTCAAAGACATCGGCCACGACGAAGCGCTGCACAACATCACCTATGAAAATGCGCAGGCGCGCGAACGCACGCAAATTCTGATGGATGTGGCCAACCAGGGTGGCGGGTTTGTCGTCGGCACCGGCGACTTGAGCGAAGCGGCGCTGGGTTGGATGACGTTTAACGGCGATCACATGAGCATGTATCACGTCAACGCCGGCGTGCCCAAAACGCTTGTCAAGTATGTGATCGCGTGGTGCGCCGAAAGCGAGTTCACCGGAGACACGGCCGACACGCTGGCCGACATCATCGCCACGCCCATCACGCCCGAGCTGCTGCCGACCGGCGCCGATGGCCAGCTCGTGCAGCAAACCGAGGACAGCGTCGGGCCGTATGCTCTGCACGACTTCTTCCTCTTTCACGTGGTGCGCTACGGCGCGCCGCCGCGCAAAGTGTTCTTTCTGGCGCGCCAGGCGTTTGACGGCGCATTTGACGACGCCGTCATTTTGAAATGGCTGCGCGTGTTCTATGCGCGCCTGTTCGCGCAACAGTTCAAGCGGTCGTCCATGCCCGACGGCCCCAAGGTGGGTTCGGTTGCGTTGTCGCCGCGCGGCGATTGGCGCATGCCCAGCGACGCATCGGCCGCGCTGTGGCTGGCCGAGATCGACCAGCTGGCCTGACGCCGTTTGCGCCCGCTCGTATTGTTCCGACAGCGCCGACGCCGCCTGAACCGCGCGCCTGAACTGCCGGCGACAATTGCGTGGGCGCACTTTTTGAGATGCGCTCTAGAATCCACCGCACCATGCCGCCCGTCATCAAGCGCAAAAAAGCCGCGCCAAAACAGCCGCGACTGCAACGATTGAGCAGCGAACTCGAGGCCATCCGCGCGATCACCCGCTCGATCAACGCGTCTTCGGATCTGCGCTCAATTCTCAACGGCATCGTGACAACCAGCACGGCAGTCATGGCCGCCGATTCGGCGTCGATCTATTTGCTCGATGAATCGCGCCAGATGCTGATCCTGAAAGCCACCACCGGCCTGTCAGCCGCGGCAGTGAACTTCGGCGCCTTGAAAATGGGCGAGGGCTTGACCGGCTGGGCGGCCATGCATCGCCAGAGCGTGGCGGTGCGCGATGCGCAACGCGATGCGCGCTTTCGCATCGTGCCGAACACGCGCGAGCGCTCGTTTCACTCGCTGCTGGCCGTGCCGCTGCTCAGCCAGGACCGCATCATCGGTGCGATGAATGTGCAAACCCGGATGCCGCGCACCTGGACCGACGACGATCTGGAGTTTGCCACCCTCATCGCCGATGTGGTGGCCGGCATCCTTGAGCGCGCGGTGCTCGAAGAAGCCAACGAGCGCAAGATCCGCGAAATGACCGCGGTGGCCGAGGTCAGCAAAGCCGTGGTCGCGCCCGTCTATCTTGACGAAACGCTGCGCGTGGTGGCCGACGCCGCCGCGCACGCGGTCAACGCGCGGCGATGTTCCATTCTGCTGCTGGATGAAAGCACCAATCAGTTCGCGCCGCGCGCGGTGTATGACAGGCGCGCGAATGCGCCGAACGAGCCGGCATGGAGTGTGGCGCAGCCGCCGTTTGTCAATTTTGAAGCCATCGCCGGGCCGGTAATCATCGACAACGCCGCGGGCGAGCTGGAGCCGGGCTTGTATCGCTGGGCCGAAGCCGCCGGGCTGCGCGCGCTGATCTGCGTGCCGTTGTCGGTGCGCGAGCGCAACATCGGCGTTCTCAACATGTGGGCGGAAAACGAAACGCACTTTACGGACGAGCAAGTGGAGCTGTGCACCACGCTGGCCAACCAGGTGGCGCTGGCCATCGAAAACGCGCACTTGATCGGCAACACCGCGATCGTGCAGGAGATGCACCACCGCGTCAAAAACAACCTGCAGAACGTGGTCATGCTGCTGCAAATGCAGTTGTCGGACAACCGGACGGTCTCGGCCAAGGACGTGCTGCACGAAAGCATCAACCGCATCCAAAGCATCGCCGCGGTGCACGACGCCATGTCGCACGACGGCTTCCGTCTGGTCGATGTGAAGGACGTGCTGAGCCGCGTGGTTGCCTTGGTCAAGGCCAACATGGCCCGGCCCGATCAACAGCTGGAGATCACTGTCAGCGGCGACTCGTGCCGGCTGTCGTCGCGCGCGGCCACCGCGCTCACGTTGTGCGTGAACGAGCTGGTCGCCAACGCCATGGAGCACGCCTTTGTCGGCCGCGACAGCGGCACCATCACCGTGCGGCTGCGCGATCTTGGGCATGCGTTTGAGGCCATCGTCAGCGACAACGGCCTGGGCTCGCGCGCCGGCCGCATGAACGACAGCAGCCTGGGTCTGAATATTCTGCGCACGCTGGTGCTCGAAGACTTGCGCGGCACATTCGCCATCAAGCGCCGGCAAAAAGGCACCACCGCCACCATCGTCGCGCCCATCAGTTTCAATTGAAATGACTCAATTTCCCATTCTTTCCTTGAACGGCTCCGCGCATGAGCGCGGCGTGCAGCATGGCCGCGGCGCGGCCGGCCGGGTTGCGCACAGCGTGGCCAGTTACGCGCGGCTGTTCGCCTACTATCGCGGCCAATCTTGGCCGCAAATGCAACAGCGCGCCAAAGCCTATCTGCCGGTGCTCGAAGCGCATGCCCCCGATCTGCTCGAGGAAATGCGCGGCATTGCGGACGGCTCCGGGCGGGGCTTTGAGGAAATCCTGGCGCTCAATGTGCGCACCGAGCTGCTGGCCGGCGCCCTGGTCGCCTCGCAGCATGCGAGCTTTGACGCAGCCATGGCCGCCAACCGCGACGCCGGCGTGCCGCAGCACCCCGACGCGGCGGGCGGCGCATCGGGCGGCGTGATCAGCGAGTGCACCACCGTCGCCGCGCTGCCCGAAGCCAGCGCGGGCGGGCGCACATGGCTGGCGCAAAACTGGGATTGGAGCGGAGAACAACGCCCGGCCTGCGTCGTGCTGCGCATCGCGCAATCCGGGCGCCCAAACGTGCTGACCATGACCGAGGCCGGCATCGTGGGAAAGATCGGCATCAACAGCGCGGGCGTGGCGGTGGCGCTGAATATTCTGTCGTCCACCCGCGATGGCCGCGAGCCCGGCATGCCGGTGCATGTGCTGCTGCGCCTGATGATGGACGTCGAGAGCCTCGACGACGCGCGGGCGTTGACCCGGCTGGCGCAGGCCGGCGGCTCCTCGTGCATCACCGTCGCCGACGCGCGCGGCAGCGCCGTTTGCCTGGAGATCACACCCGGCGGCGTGGGCGAGCTGCACCCGGTGGGCGGACTGCTGGCCCACAGCAATCACTGCCTGTGCGCGAACACGCAACCGGCGGCCAGCGCAATTCCGGCCAAGTCGAGCACGATGCCGCGACTGTCGCGGGCCAGCCATCTGCTCGAGCAAATGTGCGGGCGCATCGACGCGCCCGCGCTGCAATCGTTGCTGCGCGATCGGCAGGGCGATGGGCTGGCTATTTGCCGCTATCCGGACATGAGTTTGCATGTAGTCGAGCGCGTGGAAAGCGTGTGCGGTGTGGTGATGGACACCCAAGCGCGCGTCATGCATCTTTCGCCGGACGTGCCCGAACGCGCGCCGTTTGAAGCCATCGCCGTATCTGCGTGACGAATCCACGATCCCTTCATGCGCCGGGTCGGGTCCATGGCGGGCTGCGCGCGGAGCGTTTGCACGTGCGGTGACAGGCGACTAAACTTCTGAAACGGAATTGCAATTCGCGGGCTTCCAATCCGACCAAAGCGCCATTTCCTTCCAGGTGTTCGCACAGCTAAAAGGAGCATGAACTGCATGTCCAAGATTGACACGGTCTACTTCATCAGCCATACGCATACCGATATCGGCTATACCGATCACCAAGATACGGTCTTTCGCCAGCATCTCGAATTCATCGATCAAGCGATTGAGCTGGGCGAAGCGACAGCCGATTTTCCAGAGGATGCGCGTTACAAGTGGACGTGCGAAGTTACCTCCATGGTGGAGCGCTATTTTCGAGAGCGGCCTGCGCGCCAGATTGATCGTTTCCTGGAACTGCATCGGCGCGGACAAATGGCCGTCGCGGCCATGCAGTATCACTGGACACCCATGCTCTCCAGCGCTGGCATGATCCGGTCTTTGTTTCCGATCGCTCGCTTGCGCAAGAACTTTGGGCTGAATATCACCACTGCCATGCAATGCGATGTAAATGGCGCGAGTTGGTTATGGGCCGATCTTCTGCCGGCCGTGGGTGTGGACACGCTTACCATGTCGATCAACATGCACCGTGGACGCCGGCCCGTCCCGGACCTCAACGCGTTTTGGTGGCACGGGCCTGGCGGCGGCAAGCTGATGACATATAACGGGCCGCACTATCTCTATGGAATTTTCCGATACGGAATCGGCGACGAGCAAATGGTCGAAACACTCTTGCCGCAGGAACTGGCCAAACTTGAGAAGCGGAGTGACTATCCCTATCACTTTGTCTACGGCCAGGTCACACATCCGGCGCGCGTCGACAATGGCCCACCGCTTCCCAATCTATCCGAGTTTGTGCAGAAATGGAACAAGGCCGGCCGCGCACCGCGCATGCAGTTCATCACAGTTGATCAATTCGCCAAAATGATGCGCGAACGCTATGGCGCCCAACTGGTGGATTGGTCCGGCGATTGGTGCGATTGGTGGGCCGACGGCGTCGGATCGTCCATGTACGAAACCAGCCTAAACCGATCAACGGAAGAATTGCTGCCTGCGTTAGATCTGCTGGCCACCCAAACGACAGGAATGGACGCGGCTTTGGTTGAGGAGGCCTATCACCTTGTGTCGCTGTATGACGAACACACATGGGGCGGCTTTGCCAGTGTGCGGCGACCGCATTCGCCATTTACCCGGGCCAATTACAACCGCAAAGCCAGTTTTGCTTTCGGCGGCTATGGACTGACCCACGAGTTGCTGGCCAGCGGCAGTCGCGCGTTTGCGGCCCAAGTTGCTCAAGTGCAGCCCGAGGGTGAGAAATGGCGGCGCTGGGGTCAATACCTTTCGGCCGATCCCTCCGCCGACCCGACCGCCAATCATTTTCTGGTGCTCAACACCCTGCCATGGACACGGCATGTGCGCTGGGCAGTACCGCCAGATATGGGCGGCGCTGCTCCGTACGGTTCGCTTGAGATGTTTCTGGTCGACAACTATCGCGAGCGGCCACCGCTGGAATCCGAGATCCCGCCGAAGCTCGTGATCGATGCGACGCTTCCGCCATTTGGTTATCAGGTCATGCCGTATCACAATCTGGGCGAGCCTGACCAGGCCATGGTGGGCGACGGCATCGTTGAAAATCGCTGGTATCGCATTGAACTCGATCCCGCCACCGGCGGGCTCAGAAGCTGGTATGACAAGGAATTGAAGCGCGAGCTTGCCAGTCAGACGGGTCCATGGCGCTTGGGCCAGTATGTCTATGAGTGGATCGACGATCCGAAGGATCGAGATGCTCTCTGGGCTGTGGACTACAGCCGCGAGGACTTTGGCGTCCGGCTGACCAACACACCGTTCCGGCGCACAGGCGCCAGTGCGGTGAGTGTGATGCCAACCCAACGCAAGCCCGATGGCGTGGTCATTGAAGCGCGATTGCAGGCGGCCGGTGCACGATCGGTCAAAGTGCGTTATACGCTGCCTTATCACGAAAAGGCCCTGCACGTGGATATGGTCGTTGACAAGGAGTTTCGAACGCAGGCCGAGGCCGTATATGTCACGTTTCCTTTCGGGCTTGCCAAGGCGCAATTTCACCTGGACTTGAACGGTGTGCCGTTGGAGCCTGAGGCTGAGCAGCTGCCTGGCAGCTGCCGTGACTACTACGGCGTGCATCGCTGGGCCGAAGTCAACGATGGCGAAGTGTCGGTGACATTGGCAACCCTGGATTCACCACTGATCCAATGCGGTGGCATTGCCACAGGGCGCTGGGCTCAACACTTGAGCGCAACAGAGCCGACGCTGGTGTCGTGGGCGATGCACAATCACTGGGATACCAACTTCAAAGCCAGCCAAGGTGAAGACACCCTGCTCCGGTATCGGCTAACATCACGCTCCGGGTACGATTCCGCAGCTTCAAGCCGCTTTGCAATGGAGGCGACGATTCCCCCGATCATCGTGCGCGTTCCCGGTGCGAACACCGCCGTAAGCGGCCAGTTCATGCAGGTTTCGCCTGAAGGCGTCGCAGAAATCCAACTCAAACGCGCCGCTGATGGGCGCGGGCTGATCGTGCATGCCTATAACCTGACCAGCATCTCGCAAGAGGTCAAGCTGTCATTCACTGGCATGCCGGTGACAGGCATGCTGACGTGTTCGCCCATCGAAGAAGATGGTGACTCACTTTCCTTTGTAGCTGGACACGCAACCCTGTCTGTTCCAGCGCGTTCAGTGTCCTGCGCGCGAGTTTTGATGGCTTAGAGTCCCGAGTCCCGAGAAAGGTTGTGCCGGTCTTGACACGCACGTCAAGCGCTTGATATCACTCTCGGGGCTGACGGCTCGGGACCCGGAACTCTAGACCAGCTTCCCATCGCGCAGACGCAACACCCGATCAGCCACACCGAGCACTTCTTCGCTGTGCGTCACCATCAGCAGATTCTTGCCGGCTCTGCGTGTGAGCGTGTCGAGCAGATCCAGCACGCGTTTGCCGGTGTCGGCGTCGAGGTTGCCTGTGGGTTCGTCGGCCAGCACCACCAAGGGGTCGTTGATCAGCGCGCGGGCAATGGCGACGCGCTGCTGTTCGCCGCCGCTGAGCCTGTCTGGAAACGCGTCGATGCGATGGGTCAGCCCGACTTGTTCGATCATCTGGCGCGCCCGCTCAGCCAGTGTTTTTGCGCTCAATGCGCCGCCCAGCTCCAGCGGCAGCACCACGTTCTCGCGCACCGATAGCGTGGGAATCAGGTTAAACGCCTGAAAGACAAATCCGATGTGTTTGCGCCGGAAGAGCGTGCGCTCGGTGTCGTTCATGCGCGTGATGTTGCGCCCGTCCACTTTCACATCGCCCGCGCTGGGATCGTCGATGCCGCCGATCAGATTCAACAGCGTGCTCTTGCCGCTGCCGCTGCGGCCCAGCAGCACGACAAACTCACCGCGCGCGAACGAGATCGACACGTCACGAAAAATCGTGCGCTGCACCCCCGCCTCTTCGTATTGCTTGGTAACGTGTTCGAGCTCGATGATGTCGCCGTGTGAGGTCATAGAAAGCGAATTGTAAGTGCGGCAAAGTGCTGAGTGACAAGGCTGAGAATCGCCTATACCACTTGGCACTCAGCACTCCTTATAACTATGCCAACGGCAGCATCGTCCGCGCGCGCGTGGCCTCATCATGCAGCCCGATCAGTGGCGCGAACTCGGGCAGCGGCGCGCCCGCGCCAATCTGCTCGACAAACTGGCAAGTGGCGAAGCCGCTGGCCGCGCGGTCATAGCCGCTCAACCAGCGCGCGAAATCGGCCGACACCGCGCCCGCGCGCGGAAAGTCGCCGGGCGGCAGTGGCACCCGCATGCGCCACGGTTTTGGCGTCAGCCGCGCACGGAAGCTGGCCTGGCGCTTGCACAACGCCGCAAACTGCGCATCGGCGCCAACCGCGCGCATGATGGCCGCGACCTCGCTGGACTCGGGCGCATAAGCGCGGTTGAGCGCCAGCGCTCGAAATCCGGCCGCGGTGTCATACAGCACAAAACTGGTCGGGGCAAGCTGGGTCAACGCAGCGCGCAGAAGCGCCCGGCGCTCCGCGCGCGCATCGGCGGGCGGCGCCTTGCGCCCAATCAAGCCGCCCAGCAGCCCATGTTTGGGCGGCGGCGACTCGGGCAGATCGACATCGATAAACAGAATCGTCGCCGCGTTCAACACCAGGCTGCCATAGCGGTTGCGCGTGACACATGCCAGCATGTCCTGCGCGCCGGGATAGCTGTCGACGATTTCTTCGCGCAGCGGCCGCTCGCCGTAGCCATAGCTGTTCCCGCGCGGAAGCGGCGCACCGTTGAGCACCCGCGTCAATACGTTCTGCAAACGCGTCTCAGCCATGCGGCGGGCCTCGTCAAGATCGCGATCCGACCAGCCCCAGGCGCTCAGATCCAATCCCCGGCCATCGGGCTTGTTGACTTGCCGGCGCGCGGGCGCCCAGAATTTTGGAATATGCATCGGTCCTCCTGCGCAAGCCCGGCACGTTCACGCGCTGCGGCGATAGATGAACTCTCCGGCCGGATAGGCCGGCCGGTCGGCCACCTGTGCCGCCGCGGCGGCGTCGGCCATCCAGAACAGTTTGCCCGCGGGCGCGATCATCTGTGCCGGCAATTCATCCGGAGCGTAATCGCCCAGCAGCACGCGCTTGAGCATTGCCGCCTTGCTGGCTCCGCTGACCAGAAAAATCACGGCATCGGCGGCGTTGATCAACGGGGCGCAGAATGTGATGCGCATGGCGTTCAGTTTGTCGACGTGATGCGCCGTCACCAGCCGCTCGCCTTCTTTTAGCGCGGGGCTGTGAGGAAAGAGCGAGGCGGTATGGCCGTCATCGCCCATGCCCAGCAGCACCAGATCAAACGAAGGCCAGCCGCCCGAATCCACCAGCGCGCCGCTAGCTTCATCGGTGCGCAGGCGCTCAAACGCAAGGCCAATCTCGGTTTCATACTGCGCTGCGGCTTGCTGCGCGCCAAGCTCAGTCCGCACGCGGTGCACGTTGGCTGGCGGGATCGGCGCCTTGCTCAGCAGCGCATCGTGGGCCATTTTGTAATTGCTGTCGGCATGATCGGCCGGCACATCGCGCTCGTCGCTCCACCACACCTGCACGCGATCCCAAAAGATCTGCTGGGCAAATTCCGGCGTCGCCAGCAGCTGATAGAGCTGTTTCGGCGTACCGCCGCCGCTCAGGGCCAGATGAAAGCGTCCGCGCCGTTCAATGGCCTTGCGCGACCAAAACACCACCGCGCTCGCCGCCAGCCGCGTCAACGCCTGGGGGTCGGGCTGCACGTTCAGGTGATACGTGCCTTCATCGTTGAGTTGGATGACGAAGGGAGAAACGCCTACAACGCCCTCCACTTGCGGCCGTCGGCGGCCATGAAGTCGTTGGCTTCCTTGGGCCCCCAGGTGCCGGCGCGATATTGTTCAATAAACGACCCGTTGCCGCTCTCCCAAGCGATCAGCACCTGCGCGATCAGCATCCATTGCGCTTCGACTTCGTCGCTACGCGTGAACAGTGTGCGGTCGCCCAGCATGGCGTCGAGAATCAAGCGCTCGTACGCATCGGGCGCGGGCGATTTGAACGAGCTGCCATAGGTAAAGTTCATGTTCACCGGCTGCACGCGCTCGCCGCTGCCCGGCTCCTTTGAGCCGAACTTGATTGAGATGCCTTCTTCCGGCTGAATATTGAGCACCAGCTCATTTGGCTCGATGGCGCGCGCGGTGTTGTCGCTAAACAACAGCAGCGGCGGCATCTTAAACTGGATGGCGATCTCGGTGGTCCGGCGCGGCAAGCGCTTGCCCGAGCGGATGTAAAACGGAACGCCGGCCCAGCGCCAGTTGTCGATAAAAAACTTCATCGCCAGATACGTCTCGACCTGCGAGTCGCCCGCCACGCCTTCTTCCTGCAGGTAACCCCGCACCACCTGCCCGTCCACCTTGCCCGGCCCGTATTGGCCGCGCACGGTGCCGTCATCGCGCGACGCATCCAGGCGCATGGCTTTGAGCACCTTGACTTTTTCGTTGCGCACCGCGTCGGCGCCAAACTCCGCCGGCGGCTCCATTGCGGTCAAGGCGATCAACTGCAGGCCGTGGTTTTGAATGATGTCGCGGATCACGCCGCTTTTCTCGTAGTACGAGCCGCGGTTGCCGATACCGATGTTCTCCGCCACCGTGATCTGCACATGATCGACATAGTTGCGGTTCCAGATCGGCTCAAAAATGCCGTTGGCAAAGCGGAAGACCAATATGTTCTGAACCGTCTCTTTGCCCAGATAATGATCGATGCGATAGATCTGGTCTTCCTGAAAGAAGCTGTGCACATGGCTGTTGAGGCGGTGCGCCGACTCCAGATCGCTGCCAAACGGCTTCTCTATGATCATGCGCGCCCACGCCGAGCCGTCCTTTGCCACCAGGCAATCGGTGGAACCCACATGCTGCGTGATTACCTCGTAGACTTCGGGCGGCGTGGCAATGTAGAAAATCCGGTTGCCCTTGGTGCCATGCGCGGCGTCGATCGCCTGCAGGCGGCGGCACAAAACCTCGTAATCCGCCGGCGTGCCATAGTCGCCCTGCTGATAGTGCAGCGTCTTTTCAAAGCGTGCCCAGGTCGCTTCATCCACCGGCTTGGTGCGCGAGAATTCCTCGACGCTCGTGCGCATCTCGGCGCGATAGCCTTCGTTGGTGTTTGGCTTTCGCGCATAGCCGATCATGGCGAAGCTCTCGGGCAGCAGCCCTTCGCACATCAGGTTGTAGAGCGCCGGGATCAGCTTGCGATGCGTCAAATCGCCCGACGCGCCAAAGATGACCAGCACACAAGGGTCAGGTTTTCTCATGCAAACTCCGCGCGGAAATCGCGAGTCATGAGTCCCAAGTCCCGAGCGTTTTTTCCCGGGGCTCGAGACTCGGGACTTCGCATCTACTTGGCCTTAATCGCGTGGCCGCCAAAGCCCTTGCGCATCATCGCCAGCACTTTGGCCGCAAAAGATTCGTCCTGGCGCGACACAAATCGCTGGAAAAGGGCGGCGGTGATCACCGGAGCCGGCACATCTTCGTCGATCGCCGCTTGCACCGTCCAGCGGCCCTCTCCGCTGTCCTCGACAAAGCCGCGCACGCCGTCGAGTTTGGGATCCTGATGCAACGCATCGGCCAGCAGATCCAACAGCCACGAGCGCACAACCGAGCCCTCGCGCCACACTTCGGCCACGTCATCGAGCTTGAGGTTGAACTCGCTCTTTTTCATGATCTCGAAGCCTTCGGCAAACGCCTGCATCATGCCGTATTCCACGCCGTTGTGCACCATCTTCACGAAGTGGCCGCTGCCGGCCGCGCCGCAATGCAGGTAATACTTTTCCTGCGGCGCCAGAGACTTGAACGCCGGCTCCAGCATCTTGAAGGTGTCGGCTTCGCCGCCGATCATCAGGCAGTAGCCGTTCTGCAGGCCCCACACGCCGCCGCTGGTGCCCTGATCCATGAAGTGCACGCCCTTGGCCGCGCATTCCATGGCATGGCGCTTGGTGTCCCGCCAGTTGCTGTTGCCGCTGTCGATGATCACATCGCCGGGCGAGAGCAAGCCAAGCAGCTTGGTGATGGCCGCGTCGGTGGCTGCGCCGGCCGGGATCATCACCCAGATCGCGCGCGGCGCCTTCAACGCCGAAACCAATTCCTCCAGCGTGTAAACACCATCCAGCCCCTCGGCTTTCAGCTCATCCACCGGGCCGGCGCTGCGGTTGCAAACGATGACGGCATGGCCGTCCTTCTTCCAGCGCCGCGCCATATTGGCGCCCATTCGTCCAAGACCATATAGACCAATTTGCATGATTTCCTCTTTTTATACCGCCAACACAGCCAGCGTGCAGCGATTTGACCACCCGCGTTTTAAGCGAACATGAGATCGCGCCGCGGTTTTGTCAGGCAATGGCAGCGCGGCGAAGCGCGCTGATGCGAACGACCGTTACCTTTTTCTAGCCCCACCCGAACGCGGCTTGCGGCTGGCACCGGACGCGGCCTTGATCACTTTCTTCAAGCCCGCCTGCACATCCGAACCCAGATGAATGCGCATCACCCGGCGGCCATGCGACTGCAAGGCTTCGAAGTCGCCAAGCGCCTGGGCGCGCAGCAGCGTGGCGAACGAATACGGCTCGCCGGCGATCAACAATTCGTCCTGCGGATCGTAGGTCAGCTGAAAGGCCACCAGCGTGTTCGCCCCGCCCTTGTGAAGCTGGCCGGTGCTGTGCAGAAAACGCGGGCCATAGCCCAGCGTCACCGGCACGCCGAATTTTTCGCGCACCACCGCGCGCAGCCGCGCCAGATGCTCGGCGACCTCGTCGTTGTAGGGCAGATACGCCTGAATCGCGATGTAATCGCCGCTCTTGGCCGAGCGCAGGAATTTGCTGACCTGGCCGTTGGCCGAGCGCGATTCGGGATCGCGCGCAAACTCGCCGCTGGATTCAAACTCATCCAGCAAGCGGTTGGTGATGAGCTTGCTCTCGGTCACGTTCGGCTCATCGAACGGATCCACGCCGATGACCGAGCCCGCCACCGCCGTGGCGAATTCCCAGCGAAAGAATTCCGCGCCGAGATCGTAGGCGTCGGCCAGCTTGATGTGCAGCACCGGGCGCTTGGCGCGCGCCAACGCGGAGACAAATTTGTCGTTGGTCTCGTCGCCGGCCAGCGAGATGCTCACAAACACGCGATCGTCGCTCAGCGCCGCCACGCCGCCTTTGATCGCCACCGGCTCGCCCCGCACCTGCACATCGCCGTCCACTGGAACGATGCCGCGCCCTTGCTTGCCGGTGCTTTCGGCGATCAGCTGTTCGGCCCACGCGCCGAACGACTGAAGCTGCGGCGACAGCACAAAGGTCACTTTGTCTTTGCCGCTCAAAGCCATGCCGCCCAGCAAGCCGCCCAGCCACAGCCCTGGATTGGCTGCGCTGTCGGTCCGGCACCAGGCGCTCATGCGCGCGGCGCGCTCAAGCAGAAGCTTGACATCGATGCCTTGCAGCGCCGCCGGCACCAGCCCAAAATACGAGAGCGCCGAGTAGCGCCCTCCGATGTCGGACGGATTGATAAACACGTGGCCAAAGTTTTCTTCGGCCGCCAGCGTCTGCAGCGCCGTGCCTTCGTCTGTGATGGCGATGAAGCGCCGGCCGGCGCTGTCATGCTCCAATGCGTCGACTTTGGCGCGGAAATACTTGTAAAACGAGCTCACCTCGATCGTGGCGCCGCTCTTGCTGGCCACAATAAACACCGTGCGGCGCAGATCGATGCTGCGCTCCAGCTGCGCCACCGTGGTCGGATCGGTGGTATCGAGCACATGCATCATCAAGCCGCCTTCCTGCAGGCCGAAGGTCGAGCGCAGCACATCGGGCGCGAGCGAGCTGCAGCCCATGCCCAGCACCACCGCATCGGTCACGCCCATGGCTTTGACGTCTTCTCGAAACTGCACCAGGGCATCGACTTGCTTGAGCATGTCGTCGGGAAGCGACAGCCAGCCCAGGCGATTGCTGATGATTTTGATGTGTTCCGGTTGCGTGGTCCAGAACGCGGTGTCGCGCTGCCAGATGCGCGTCGCTGCGTTGAGTTTGACCAACTCGCCGACATAGCCGTCCACCGGTCCGGCATTGTCGGCGCTGCCGCGCGCCTCAATGATCGAGCGCTTGCCGGCGATGCCCGCCATTAACCCATGAAAGGCGTCGGCGAACAGCTTAACGCCGTCGTCCTGCAGCTTTTGCATGACCATGTCCATCGCGATCCCGGCCGCTTCAAGCTGCGCGATGCTTTGGCGCGCCTGCGCCAGCCCGCGCTTGAGCGTCGGCGCCACCACGCCGTGATCGGCGAAAGCCTTGAGCGTGGCCGGCGGAAGCGTGTTGACGGTGTTCGCGCCAATCAGCGCCTCGACGTAGTAGGTGTCTTTGAGCGCCGGGTTTTTGGTGCTGGTGCTGGCCCACAGCACGCGTTGCGCACGCGCGCCCTTGGCCTTCAGCGCGGCAAACTCCGGCTCGGCGAAGACGCGCTCGAAAATGTCGTAGGCCAGTTTGGCGTTGGCCACGGCCGCCTGGCTCTTGAGCGGCGCAAGCTGGCTTTCGAGTTTGGCGCGCGATTCAGCCGGCTCGGCCGCCAGCCTCTCGTCGATCAGCTTGTCCACCAGCACATCCACGCGGCTGACAAAGAACGATGCGACGGATGCGATATCCAGGCGCAAGCCTTTCTTTGCGCGCGTTTTCAGCCCGGCGATGTAGGCGCGCGCCACCTGCTCATAACCCGCCAGCGAAAAAATCAGTGTGACGTTGATGTTGATGCCGTCTGCGATCAGCTGCTTGATGGCTGGAATGCCCTGGGGCGTGGCCGGCACCTTGACCATCAGGTTTTTTCGGCCGACAGCCTTGTGCAGCCGGCGCGCCTCCTCGATGGTGCCTTTGGTGTCGTGAGCCAGCAGAGGCGAGACTTCGAGCGACACATAGCCATCCAGGCCGTTGGTCTGCTCGAAGACCGGCTCCAGCATGTCCGCCGCGCGCTGGATGTCGGAGATCACCAGCGCCTCATAGATGGCGGTGTTGTCGGCGCCGGCGCGCGCCAGCGCCTCGATCTGCGCATCGTAGTCGCGGCTGCCGGTGATGGCTTTCTCGAAGATCGACGGATTGCTGGTGATGCCCAGCACGCCAAACTCGCTGATCAGCTGATGCAACTCGCCGTTGTCGAGAATCGCGCGCTGAATGTTGTCATACCAAAAGCTTTGGCCGTGTTCTTGCACGGCGACGGTGGGGTTGTGTGAATTGCCACTCATGTAGAAATCAAACGCCGCCAGTGGCGGCGCCTGCAAACAGGTTCTGAAACAACGCGAGAGAAAGCGTATCGATTCACGCCCTCCACGGCCGCGCGCGCGACGGCCGATTCACCTACTGGTCGCCCGATGGCAACTGCTGCTCCATCGCCTCAACTTTTTTGAGGCGGGCGACATAGCGCGGTCCGCCGTCGAAACGCGCGCCCAAAAACGCGCGTGCGATGTCAAACGCGAGCTCGGCGCCGACCACGCGCGCGCCCAGCACCAGCACGTTCATGTCATCGTGCTCCACGCCTTGATGCGCCGAATACGTATCGTGCGCAATACTGGCCCGAATGCCCCGCATTTTGTTCGCGGCAATGCTCGCTCCAACGCCGCTGCCGCACAGCACAATGCCGCGCTCAGCCTGGCCGCTTTGCAGCGCTTCGCCCACATAGCGCGCGAAATCCGGGTAATCGGTGCGTTCGGCATTAAAGGCGCCCAGATCGAGCACCGTATGCCCAGCCGCATTCAGCATTTCGACCAACGGTCCTTTTAGCGAGAAACCGCCATGATCCGCAGCTACAGCCACTTTCATAATGCTCGATTATAGGCCCGCAGGGGGTCAAATTGACAACTTTCCAGAACCTTTGTTCGATTGCCGAAACCGGTTCCACACAGTACGATAGAAGCGTGAAAGTTTGTTAACCGGTTTACAAACCCGCCGCCACGAGGCGGCCGCCCTTGCCGGTTTGCACATGCACGAATCCACCCAACCTAATCGCCGAAGTTGACAACGACTGCATTTTTGTTTTGCGGCACTCACAGAAGGTCGTTTTGCCGCCCGCTCGAATTCCAGGAGGAACTTATCGTGTCTGATGTCGTGATTGATTCTCTCGTAAAAATGATGCCCAAACGCATTGCGCGCCTGGGCGATCTTGCCTACAACTTGTGGTGGACCTGGCAGCCCGATGCCCAGCGTCTCTACCACTTGCTCGACCGACCGCTGTGGGACCAGGTTGCGCACAATCCGGTCAAGATGTTGCGGCAAGTGAACCGCAAGCGGCTGACCATCGCGGCAAAAGACAAGCGCTATCTGGCTCTCTTCGACCGGGTCGTGGCCGAATTTGACAGCTACTTGAGCCCCCGATCATCCGGCAAGCGCGCCAAAACATGGTTCGAACAGTTTGACGGCGCCTGGGATGTCAAAAAGGGCCCGGTCGCCTATTTCTCATTTGAATTTGGCTTGCATGAGTGTCTGCCGATGTATGCCGGCGGATTGGGCATCCTGGCCGCCGATCACCTGAAGGAATCAAGCGACATGGGGTTGCCGCTAGTCGGCGTCGGCTTCCTGTATCTGCAAGGCTACTTCCGCCAGCGCATCACCGAAGACGGCTGGCAGGAAGCGCAATACGACACGTTTGACTTCGAGCAACTGCCGATCATGCCGGTGCACGATGCAAATGGCGATCCGCTGGTCATTCCCGTTGAGCTTCCCAATCGCACGGTGCTATTGCACGTGTGGAAAGCGCAGGTCGGCCGCGTGCCGTTGTATCTGCTTGATTCCGATCTGCCTGAAAACGGTTCGAACGACCGGCACTTGACCCAGCGGCTCTATTCTCCCGACCCGGACACGCGCGTCGATCAAGAACTGTTGCTGGGGCTGGGTGGCGTGCGGGCATTGACCGCGCTCAATGTCAAACCTGCCGTTTGGCACATGAACGAAGGGCATCCGGCTTTCGGCACGCTCGAGCGCGCGCGCATGCTCATCGCCAACCGCAGCGTCGACTTCGCCGAGGCGCAAAAAGAAATCGTTGCCAGCACCGTCTTCACCACGCACACCCCGGTGCCGGCCGGCAACGACAAATTTCCGCAGTGGCAGATTGATCGTCACCTGAATGGCTTCTGGACCAAGCTCGGCCTGACGCGCGAAGCATTTATGGAGCTGGGCCGCGATGAAGACGCGTTTGGCATGACGCCGCTGGCCCTGCGCATGAGCAGTAGGGCCAACGGCGTGAGCGAACTGCACGGCCAGGTGGCGCGCGAGATGTGGCAATGGATGTATCCCAAGCAGCAGGTGCCGATTGGCCACATCACCAATGGCATTCACACACAAACATGGCTGGGCCGCCGCATGCGCCAGCTGTTCGACAAGCATCTGCCAGCCGACTGGACCCAGCACATTGACGACCCGGCGATGTGGACGGCCGTCATGGACATCCCCGATGCCGAGTACTGGGAAGTGCGCAAACATATGAAGCGCAAACTGGCCGCGTTCATGCGCGAACGCGCGCGTGTGAAGTGGATCACCCACACCCAGCACCCCGTGCAGACAGTGGCCTCGGGCGTGTTGATCGATCCCAACATGCTGACGATCGGCTTTGCCCGCCGCTTCGCCACCTACAAACGCGCCACGCTGTTGATGCGCGATCTCGAACGACTATGGAAGCTGATCAACAACCCCGGCCGGCCGGTGCAAATCATCTTCGCGGGCAAAGCGCATCCGCAGGATGAGCCGGGCAAACGCCTGATCCAAGAGCTGTATCGCAACATCAAAGACGCCACCTCGGCTGGCCGGCTGGTGTTTATCGAAGATTACGACGTCAATGTCGCGCGCTTTCTGGTGCAGGGCGTGGATGTGTGGCTCAACACGCCGCGCCGGCCGTACGAAGCCAGCGGCACCAGCGGCATGAAAGCGGCGCTCAATGGCGGTTTGAACTTCAGCATTCTTGACGGTTGGTGGCGCGAGGGCTGCGATGGGAAAAATGGCTGGGCCATCGGCGAAGACAAGCCGATGAACAACCCTGACGAACAGGATGCCGCCGACGCCGAATCGCTCTTTGGCGTCCTGGAAAACGAGATCATTCCGCTTTATTACGAGCTTGACGAGCACGATTTGTCGCGCGAATGGTTGCGCCGGTCAAAACACGCCATCGCCTCGATTGCGCCCATGTTCAGCACGCGGCGAATGCTTAGCCAATACGCGCGCGAGATGTACGCTCCCCTGGCGAACCGCTAGCTTGCCAGGCCGCGCCAAGTGGCCCGTGGCCGTGATCGATATCGATTTCGGCCACGGGCCACGTGCCACGGCCACGTCCCACCCTCGTCTGTTCAGCCAATACTCACGCGCACAAGATGCGCTTACCACTGCCGAATCGCACGCTTGCGCCGCACTGGCAGGTGGCACGTGGTAGGTGGAACGTGGCCGTGGTAGGTGGCCGTAGCCGAAATCGATATCGGCCACGTGCCACGGTCACGGCCACAGCCACGACCACGTGCTAACTACACTCTCGTCTGTTCAGCCAATACCTACTTGCGCAAGTTGCGGCACCTAGCATTCACTCAGTTTATTGTCTTTTGACCTACGACTTGCGAACCAACTTTCCGCAATCGCAACACAATATATTGACAACGTGGCGCTAAACAGATAGAAAGCTCTCAGAAAGCGCTTTTCCCTGAGCGCTGTTATGATTCGTCGCAATTGTGCATCATGAGACACGCCAGCCGCATCTGCCATATCATCGCAACTAGTCTGACGGTTATTTGCACGATTGCTGTGCCAGCCGCTTCAGCCACCGCCGCTCAACAGATTGCGCCGCCAAAACAAGATCCAGCGCCGACACAAGTGCCAATTCCGGCGCAATCGCGCAAGATTGATCTCCCGCCCGGCACAATCAACATCGCGCTCCTGGGCGTGGACAAACGCCCCAGCCGCAGCTTCAACAACACCGATGTCATCATCATCGCCAGCATCAACCCGGAACTGCCGACGGTGACGATGCTGTCGATCCCGCGCGACACCCCTGCCTACATTCCCGGCGTTGGTGTGCACAAGATCAACACCGCCTTTGCGGCCGGCGGTGCCGATCTATTCAAGCAAACTATCCTGTACAACTACGGCATCGAGGTCAGCAACTATGCCCTCGTCAATTTCACCGGCGTGGTGCATGCGGTTGACACCTTTGGCGGCATCGACGTGATCGCCACCTGCCCGCTGCAGCATGCCTTCCCGCTCGATCCGTATTACATGGGCGACCCCAACATCGTTCGCGAGGCATGGACCGATACATTCACCGGCGAAGTGTGGAAGGTCGGCAGCAAGGTGCCCCGGCTGGACATCAATCTGCCCAAACCCGGCGTATACACGCTCAACGGACTGCAATCGCTGGCCTTTGTGCGCGCGCGCAAAGGCATTCCGGGCGGCGATGTCGACCGCGGCCGCCGCGAACAACGCCTGGTGCGCGCGCTGTTGTCCAAAGCCAAGCAGGTGGGCTCGCTGACCAAGCTCACCGAGCTGTATGGCAAATTGAAGGGCGATGTCGAATCCGACATGACGCTTGAGACGATATTGCGTTTCGCCTCGATGATCGACCGGCTGGGCGACACCGTGGTGCGCAGCCGCTATCTCGTGGGCTACGATGCCAACGGCGCCGCGATGGCTGGCGCTCCCGAACCCGGACTAAGCCGCCAGCAGTACATCGCCAAAGCCCTCAACGTGGCCATTAATCAGCGCGCCAACGAAGGCATCGCGATTGAAGTCATCAACGGCACCAACGACGCCGGCTTTGTCGCCGCCGCAGCCGACCGGCTCAAAGAGGTGGGCTTTGTGGTCACCGATGTGCGGCCGGCGGACAAGCCTTACGCCAAATCGGTGGTGATCGATCACACCACCACGCGCAAAGGCAGCGCCCTGCCCTTGCTCGAACGCACCTTCGATATCAAGTCCAGCAACATCATCGCGCAGCCTCGAGAAGACGGCCCGCGCTATACCGTGGTCATCGGAGCCGATTTCAACACCTGCTACTTTGCCAAGACCTTGCAGGGCAGCGGCAGCGAAGACATCGAAGCTTCGGCCAACCCCGAAGAGACCAGCATGGCGCTGCCCTCGACCATCGCCATGACAACCACAGCAGCCATCACCGAGCCAGTGGTTGCAGCCTCAGTGGCCATGACCGCGACGGAGTTGCTGACCAACACCGCTTCCTCGCGGCTGGCGCCGGTGCTTAGCTCCGATACCTTTACGCCCACCATGAGCGTCCAAAAAGGCGATTTGGTAAACGTGCGTTCCGGGCCGGGCATCCGCTTCCGCACCATCGGCCGCCTTGTCGGCGGACAAGATGCGCCCATCCTGGGCCGCAGCCTGGACGGCGACTGGCTGAGCATTGTGTTGCCCAAGACGTTGCGGCGCGGCTGGGTCAAAGCCGAGGTCGTCAAAGTAGTTGACGCGCCCCCCGCCACCCCGACGCCCGAAGCCACTGCGATCGTCGAGCAAGCTACCGCCGAAGCCACGGTGTTGCCGACCATCCCGGCCATCCCAAGCACCACGCCGGCAACCGCGGAGGTCACGCCCGAACCCACGCTG
>JANMNW010000197.1:0-10588 GCA_031368515.1 Chloroflexota bacterium | reverse complement strand
AGAGATGCCATCTCCTCAAGCGATGGCATCTCTCATTCACGCAGCCTATCGATCGCACTGCCTGGCGAACTCGGCCTCAACCTGCGGCGGGAACCACACTTCGGCCGGGCGGTTGGGATTGCACGGGTCGATCGTCGGAGCCAGCGGCGCGGCGTCGAGCGGCGTCACTCGCGTCGGTGCGCTGTTGACAAAGGAGAGGGTGGCCGCCGCCATCATCAACGCCACCGCGCCGAGCGCGATTGCGCGGGCAATGCCGGTTTTGATCGCCGTCTTGGTAAAAACTTGTGTCTGGGTCAGGATTTGTCTCCTGAGTGAAAGCTGAACGTTGATTGCTGACGGCATCGTTTTAGGCTTCGCCAGCGGTAGAAGACAGCGAAAAAGCGGTATAAGAACCGGTATGCCGGTCGCTACCGGTGCGCATGACGCTCGACTTCAACCCTCCTTTTGGTCTGTGGCTCAAACAGCGCCGGTCGCAACTTGACCTGACGCAGGGCGATGTCGCGCGGCGCATCAACTACTCGCCGGAGACCGTGCGCAAGATCGAGGCGGGGGTGCTGAAGCCATCGAAGCAGATCGCCGGTCTGCTGGCGGGCGCGCTTGAAATCCCCGATGAGCGCCACGACGCGTTTGTGACATTTGCGGTTGGCGGCGGTAAACGCGGCCCGGCGCGCACCAGCAACCTGCCCAAACCACTGACCGAGCTGCTCGGCCGCACCGAGGACTTAGGCGCGCTGCAGAAGCTGCTCAAACGCCCAGAGACGCGGTTGTTGACGTTGGTCGGGCCGGGCGGGGTGGGCAAGACGCGCTTGGGCATCGAGTTCACGCGCCAGGCGGCCGATGGTTTTGCCGATGGTGCGGTTTATGTCGAGCTGGCGGCGATGACCTCGCCCGAAATTGTGCTGGCGATCATTGCCAAAGCTGTTGGCGCGGAAGAACGCGCCGACCAGCCGCTTCTGACAACCGTGCAGGATCATCTGCGCGAGCAGCAGCTGCTGCTGACGCTGGACAACTTCGAGCAGGTGCTGGATGCCGCGCCGAACGTGGTGCAGCTGCTGGCGGCAGCGCCCAAGCTGAAAGTCATCGTCACCAGCCGCGAGCCGCTCAAGGTATCGGGCGAGCAGCGTTACGACGTGGCGCCGCTTTCGTTGGACGACGATGGCGCCGCGGTGCGGCTGTTTGTGCAGCGGGCGCAGCAGGTCAAGCCGGGCTTTCGGGCGGACGACCGGGCGACGATCGCGGCGATCTGCCGCAAGGTGGATGGGTTGCCGCTGGCGATCGAGCTGGCGGCGGCGCGCATCGCATTATTTACGCCGAAGGAATTGCTGGAACGGCTCGACAAGCGGCTGAGCGTGTTGTCGGGCGGGTCACGCGATCTGCCGGCGCGGCAGCGCACGTTGCAGGCGACGCTGGACTGGAGCTACGGATTACTCACGCCGGAAGAACAGGCGCTGTATCGGCGGCTGAGCGTATTTGCGGGCGGCTGCCCGCTGGAGGCGGTGGAGGCATTTTGCCAGGCGGACGGGCTGGGGCTCGACCCGGCGGCGGGCGTGGGCGCGCTGGTGGAGAAGAATCTGATGCTGCGCGGGGAGTTCAGCACCGGGCAGTCGCGCTTTAGCATGTTGGAGACGATGCGCGAGCACGCGTTGGCAAAGCTGGCCGAGGCGGGTGAGAGCGACATGTGGCATGAGCGGCTGGCAAACTTTCTCGCTCCTTTAGACCAAAAGCGGACGAGTTGGAATCACTTGACATCAAGTGCCGACAAAAATCATCCGTGGCTGATTGAAGCGGCAGAAAGTTGGCGTGCTGCCTTGAAATGGGCGCAGCGATTACCCATGATCAACGAACAGGAAGTTTCGTTGCTTTACGAATGTCCGCTGTTCCCAATGGAGATGCTCAGTCTGATCAGGCAAGACAGAGTACCCCTGGACGCACATGAGCTCGATTCCCATTCAAGGTTTCGGCTGCTGTCGGTTGTCATGGATACGCAGATGCTGTTGGGCAATCTGCGAAGCGTTTATACATTGGAGCCGAATTTGGTCGCACTGCTCAATCACTCTGACCTTCGTGATAGCCTGCCACTCGTGTTTCACAGCTTGGGATGTGTATTCCGGGAATGTGGAAACTGGCAGAAAGCTGCGAAGTACCTTTCGTTGGCCAAGTCGGTCTTCCAACAGCGGTCAGACTGGCCAGCCGCCGCTCACGTGACAGTTAGTGAAGCTGAAACTGCTGTCGGTCAGGAGAGCTTGCCAGAAGCGAGGCGGCTCGTAGTCGAAGCTGAAAAAGTCACGATGCAGCATCCATACCCAGATGACTTATTGAGGCTTCACACCAAAGCGTGGCTCCTGAATCACCAGGCATATGTTTGCATGCTGCATGAAGACTCGGATGCAGCGATGAAGTTGCTGCACGCTGCGTGTGAAAGTAACTTAGGCACAGATCAGACGTTCGCCAAGCATCAGGTGTTGCTCTGGAACTACCAGAGTCTTGCTGAAGTGGCGCTCATGCGCCAAGAAAGGGAGACTATTTTTAGGCATGCGGCATTGTGTCTCCAACAATACGAAGTCGCATACGACAAGAAGACTCTGGCATGGATTCTAGCCACACATGCCGGCGCGCTCATCCTTGATGAAGAACCGGAGCGCGGCGCAGTAATGTGGGGAGCATCTGAGGCATTGCGAGATCGATGCGGCTGTCGTATCGCGCCTGCCTCGCGCAAGAACCGCGAGCGCACGGTTGCGCAGTTGACCGAACAGCTCGGCCATGCGCGCTTCGACGAGCTTGCGGCCGAAGGCGCGCGCATGTCGGTCAGCCAGATGCTGGCATATGCGCGGGCGGGGTTGCCGGAGTTTGCGCTGGGCACGCTGCATCACCATTAGCCGCGACCCCGGCTTACAGGCAATGGCCGGCAGGCATAGACGCTGCCGGCCATTCGGCTCCGCCGATCAAATGTAATTTGACCGCGAAACTGTCACTGTAAAGGCACGCAATTACGGACGCGCCTCAAGCACGAGGTTAAACGGTGTTTCGGTCGCGCGGCGGAAATGCCGGAATCCGCCGCTCATCACCACCTCGCGCAATTTAGCCTCGCCAGCCTGCGCGCCTAAAGCAAGGCCCACTTCCTGACTAAGCGAATTCGGCACGCATATCATCGTGGACGCCGCGTAGTAGATGCGACCGACTGGATTCAGGTTATCCGCCAGATTGTCTTTGGCGTTCGGTTCAACGATCATCCAGGCCCCATCTGGGCGGAGCGTCTCACGCACATGCGACGAGGCGCCAACGGGGTCACCCATGTCATGAAGACAGTCGAAGAATGTCACCAGGTTGTAATCGCGGCCCGGATAGGCTTTGGCGGTTGCGACCTCAAACGTAACATTTGGCACGTTTGCTTGCCTGGCGTTCTCTCGCCCGTGCTCGATGGACGCAGCATGGTAGTCAAAGCCAAAGAACTGCGAATTAGGAAAGGCCTGAGCCATGACAAGCGTCGAGATGCCATGTCCGCATCCCACATCAGCCACTTTTCCGCCTGCCGTGAGTTTTCCGGTGACGTTTCCGAGTGAAGGAAGCCAGCTCGATACCAAGTTGCCGCGATATCCGGGCCCGAAGAATTTCTCAGTGCCGCAGAACAGGCAATTGCAGTGTTCGCCCCAGCCCATGCCTTTGCCAGTGCGGAACGCCTCAGTCACGGCGGGCACGTCTTGAAAGATTGCCTGCAGGCTGTAGAAGCCTCCGGTCATGATCACCGGGCTGTCATGTATGGCGAAGACCATCGCCTGTTCAGGTGTCAGATGACAGGCTCGGCCGGCAGCTATGGCCCTTTTTGCTGGCGCGCACGATTCATCAGCGCCGGGTTGTTTTCCCCGCTGGCGAGCACCGCATCGAACTCTGCATTCGCTTCAACGCTTTTGCCCTGCGACTTGTAGCCCACCCCAAGGGCATAACGCAGATAAGGGTTGCCAGACAGCTCCACATGCTCTGCCAGCACACGTTGCGCCACCTCGAATGCCACGCGCGTCTGGTTGTCTTCAGCCAGCAGATACGCGTATGACACCAGGCTCGGACCATCATCTGGCAACTGCTCGATGACCCTGCGCATGGCGCCCACCGCGTCGCTAACCCGGCCGGTTGCATACAGCACCGCAGCCAGCTGTTGGTTGGCCAGCCAGTAGGTCGGCGAGATCTCGGCAGCCCGCGCAAGCACGGGCAGCGCATCCGTGTAGTTTCCCGATGCCGACAGCACGAAACCGAGCGTGCCATGAACCAGCTCGTCGTCCGGCGCGAGCTTGACGGCAGTCTGCGCGGGGACAATGGCTTCGCCTGGCCGGCCCAAACGCCACAAAAGATTCGCCACCTGGGACCAGTAGATGGCATTGGTCGCATCGCGTTGCGTGGCTTCTCGATACGCCGCCAGCGCGTCCTCCAGGCGTTTCAACCGCACGTAGCTGCTGCCGATTTCGGCATGCGTTGCCGCGCGGCCGGGATCAAGCGCGGCAGACTTTTTCAGTTCTGCGAGTCCGTCGTCCACCTGGCCCCCGCGTTGCAAGGCCATGCCCAGCACAAAGCGTGCCCAAGCACTGTCCGGCGAAATGCGCGCCGCCTCGCGTGCGGATGCTTGCGCGCTCGCGTAGTCGCCCTTCAACATTTCGGAGTTGGCTTGATTGATCTTCTGGCGGGTGGCCTCGTCGATGCGAAAGTAGCGCAGCCTGTCAACAATGTCCTTGACCTCGCGATTGCCCGGCTCACGCAGTAACTGTTGGGCGAACTTGCCCTCGGCGGCGATGAAAGCCGCGTCGATGTCCGCTTGCGCGCTGCCCAGAACTTCTCGAATCTGACCGATGTTTAAGTCCGCCGCGCCACTGGTCGGGTCGGCCACAGACAAGCGCGCAAAGACTGGCAACGCTTCTGGAAATCGCGCCTGACGTGCCAAGACAAGGCCCTTTCCAAGCAATGCTTCAACGTCGCAAGGTTTGATCTCCAGAGCGCGGTCGTAGGCGGCGATGGCTTGGTCGAGCTCGTTGAGCTTGAAGTATCCGTTTCCCAGCACTGTGTGCAGGGAGCCAGTGTAGCGGCTGCGGATGCCGAGGTGGCGTGCTGCGGTCTGCTCCGATGCCTGCAGCTCGGCTATGCTCGCGGACGTGTCGCCGCCACGTTCGTATGCGAGACCGGCATAAAAATGCAGCTGGGCTTGGATGTCTGTGGAAAGCCCCTGTTTGACCGCGTCCGCGGCGGCCATCTTGTAGGCGTCTCCGGCGACGATGAATGCGCCTCTGGCCCATGCTGCGTCCGCCGCTTGCGCCAATTCAGGCAAGCCTGTCGTAGTGCTGAGCGTGCCAGAGGCTGCGGGCAAGGATTCGATGCGCATTGCCTCGTCAGGCGCGTTGAGCAGTCGATAGCCTTTGGCAAGCATGGCGCGCGCTTCTGGATCGGTGCTGCCGCGCGCGAGCGCCTCCTCATAGGCAGTCACCGCTGCGCGCCATTGACCCAGCATGCTCAGGATGGCGCCACGTGTCTCGTAGGTGACTGAGTCCTGCCGGCCGCTCTTAATCACGGAGTCGTTGGCCCGCAGTGCGCTTTCAAGCTGTGTTGCGCCATCGTCGCTGCAGCCCAGCATGTATGCGATCGACAGAGTGTGTTGGGCCTCGACATTGGCCGAACCGGTGGTCGCCTTGATCAAATCGGCGGTCACGTCTTTCAGCGCCGCCCCGGTGCGCATGTTGGCCAATGCGCGATAGAAATACACAGGCTGGGCGGTAACGGCTTGTTGATCCGCCGGCAGGCTGTTGATGGCGCGTTCGAACCACGTCAACATTCCGGCGTCGTCGGAGCGGAGATAACTGACGAGACCCAGGGCCACGCTGGCTGCGTGTGCCGGTCCGACCGAATCCGAAAGCTTGTACTCAAACGAACGGAGATCGTCCAAACCCAGGCTGCCGGCATGGCTGTCACGCCGTCGCAGCAGCTCAAAATGCGGAATTATCTTGTCCGGCTCATAGCCTCCCCAAATTACGATGTCCGCTTGCTCGGCTATGCCAAGCGCCTGAGCCTCTTGCGAGGTTTCAATCAAGGCATGATCGCTTGCGCGCAGTCGTTTGACATCCACAGGGAAACTCAGCGAGGCAACGTTATTGAGCAATTCGTTGTACACATCGCGGTCGTAGGCTTTGCCCGGACAGCCTGAACAGGGAGAAAACTGGGCGATCAGGACAAGGGGCCCGCTGTGGAGCGGGTCACGCTCAGCACCGCGCTCGACCACGCGCCACCCGGCCCAGCCTGCGCCCATCAACGCCACGGCGCCCAGGGCGAGGAGCGCGCGAGCGCGATACCGTTGCGACACCCATGCGACGCGAACGGCCACCACCGCCGCAGCCACGAGCGCAACGATGGCGAGGAACGGAAAGTAGCGCACCAGCAGCACGGATGCGGTGCTCAGCGTCTCGATGGACGAAAGCACGAATTGCAGCGCGGTCAGCAGGATGCCGATCCCGCCCAAAACCGTGACGGTGCGGCCGAGCACGCCTTCGTCTTCCGGCGCGCTGAGCCGGCGTCCGATGAGCGCGCCGACAATATCGGTCGCGGTGCGCGCGCGGCTCTTGGGTGGTTTCTTCCGGTCGGCCGGCACGGCTGGCGCAGCTTTTTCCGGAACCGGATCGGATGGGCCAACCGCGTCGTTTCCTGTGCTGATCGTGTTGGTGATGACCCGCCCCAGCGCGGCTGACAGTTCGGCGCCGGAGCTAAATCGCGCTTCCGGCGACTTGGCCAAGGCAATTGCCATGAAGGCGTCGATTCCCGGCGGCAAATCGGCCCGAATTGACGAAGGTGCGGGCGGCTCCGCCTGCAGATGCTTGAGGACCAACTCTGTCGCTGTCGTGGCGATGAACGGCGTGCGCCCCGTCAGCATTTCGAACAACACAATCGCCAGCGCATACAAATCGCTTTGCTTGACGGGTTGACCGTTGGCCTGTTCAGGCGCCATGTAAGCGGGTGTGCCGGTGAGCGCGCTGGCCGTGGTGATCTGAGTGGTGTCGAGCACGCGTGCGATGCCAAAATCGGTCAGCACCGGCGTGCCGTCCGCGCCAAACATGATATTGGCAGGTTTGACATCGCGATGGATCACGCCCTTTGCATGCGCGTGATCGAGCGCGGCGCCGATAGCCTGAACGATTCGCGCTGCCTCGTCAAGCTGCAGGGGGCGGCCGAGTGCTTTGAGCCTGTCCTTCAGCGTGCCGCCCGGCACAAACTCCATGACGAGATATGAGCCCGCATCGCTTGACCCAAAATCATGCACCGTAACAATGTGGGGGTGCGCAAGCGCGGCCAGCGCACGCGCCTCAGTCTCGAAACGGCGTTCAAAACCGTCCTCGGCAGCCAGCGAGGGCAGAATGAGCTTGATCGCCACATCGCGACCGAGCCGCGGGTCGTGCGCGCGATAGACCTCGGCCATGCCGCCGCGGCCGAGCAGCGCGGTTACTTGGTAGCGGCCGATCGAATTGCCTGTCAGATCTGCCAACACTCCCCCTTCGAATCACTTTGTCAACTCAAGCTTTAGGCGAAACTTGACGTCATTATCCACAAACAGCGCGCCATGCGATTGCTGGACCGGATGAAAATCGGCACCCTCCAAAATGGCGCTGGCCACCGGAATAGTGCTGTCACCCTCGTCGCTCTCGATAAACTCGATGTGTTGCCAGCGACCCTCGTCATCAATATCGACGACTGCCCGGGTAACTGTGGCGTTGCCATAGCCGACGATGCACAGGGTGGGCAGTCGCGCGGATGGGCTTAACTCGTTGCGGAAAGCGTGCGCGTCGCTCACAAACTCGCGGAAGGGCTGGTCAGCCCAGCGTGCGTCGGCAAACATGTCGACCGGCTGGCCGGCGCGGTCAAATACGGTCGGATAGGTTGGGAGCAGTTGATAGGCGCCCTGAAAAGTGGAGATCGCGTTACGAATTTGCCCGCCCAACAGGCCACGGGGCAGCACTTTGCCAGTCAAGAGCGAAATGACTATTTTTGGCGTGCCCAGTTGTGGTCCGCCCATCAGAATGACGCGCTCGGCCATCTGATCACCACCCAGCACATCCAGAAAATAGCGCGTAACGAGGCACCCCATGCTGTGGGCGATCAAAATGACCTTGCTTGCCGGATCGGGCAACGACGCGCGAAACGCAGTCACTTCCTCTTTTAGCTTGTGCGCGGCGATGCGCAAGTCTTTGCGCCAGTCGTAACAGAATGGCAACAGATCCTTGCCGACTTGATACCCCAGGCTCTCGTTGAGGAACTCGGTCAGTTGCGAATATTGTTCGAGCTTGAAAAGACCCGGCACCACGACGACATTTTCGACCAGGCCACGCGCTGTGATCGGACGCGTGTCGGGGAGCTTGAGCCGACCGGACTGGGATAACAGCAGCCGCAAGTTGGGCCATAGTAGCGTTTCGCCATCCCACAACTGCGAACCCAGAAAACCGGGAATGAAGACGATGGGTTTGCGCCCGTTACGCGTGGACGCGCGCGCCCCGGCAAGCAAGTCATCCGCTTCGAAGGCTGGTTTGAACACCAATGTAGCCGGGCCAACGCGCACGGATTCGCCGCCGGTCAAGATGTGTTGCGTAACTCTGTCCGCGCCCACATATGTGCCATTGGCGCTGTGTTCGTCGACGATGCGCGCCTGCCCATTCAACGGCTCAATTCGGGCATGCCGGCGCGAGACGCGCGGGTGATCGATCACGATGCCGTTATCCGGACTGCGGCCGATGGTGAGTCCAGCGGGTCCGAGCGGCGCCTCCCAGGTGCGGCCGTCGAAATTCACGGTCACACGCGCCACGCCGGTGTCCGGCAGCACAACCTCCATCGGCGCGTTGCGCCTGTGTTCATTGGCTTGAGCGGTTGCATCTGCCTCAGCGCCAACGGCAGTTGCATCGACGTTGTCGTCTTCGAGGCGGGTTTCCTGATCGTTATGCAACTGCCCGGGCTGTTCGATCCAAAGCGTTGCATCGCCAATGCTGATGCGATCACCTGGCTTCAATGACTCAGAATCTTCAAGCTGGCGGCCGTTTACGCGGGTGCCATTGGCGCTGCCCAGATCTTGGATGGACCACAAACCATTTGAAACGGCGAGTCGCGCGTGTTTGCGTGACACATTGTCGTCGAGCAGGGTGATGTCGTTCTGACTGCCGCGGCCGATCTGAATCGATTGCGCGTTCAGCGCATAACGCCACGTCTGGTCATGGCTAACGACGATGAGGGTGGGTGAAGCGGACATGGTTTTATCGGCTCTGCACCCAGGCGTTTCAGCACTGAGTCCTGTGCTGGATCATACGCGTTTGGGCGGTCGGTCGCAACTTGCCATGCGCCAACTCGCCCAGGGGGCCGCACTGGGCAAGACCGCTCGGGCTTTGCGTTCGACGAAACGACGCGAGCTGTTGGCGGCTCCAGCAGCATAGGCCTGTCCAGTATCCTGAATAACTCACTTCAACGTGCCATTGGCAATGATGGCGACTGGGTTGGCGAGCACATCCAGGTCGTCGCGTGGATCGCGCTCGAACAATACCAAGTGAGCGGGCGCGCCATCCGCGATGCCGCTCAGCCCAAGGTAGCTGCGGGCGATGCTCGATGCGCCAAAAGCGCGGTGCGCCTCGAAAGTCCAAACTCGCAAAGTAGTTTGACTGCATCGACGTAGTCGCCTGGGTGTTCATCGGTGCCAAGCGACACTGGCATGCTTAGTGGGTCAGCTATAGGGATGGTCTATGTGAGTTGCTCAATACAGCGCAGGGCCTCGCCCAGATGGCACCCGTCAGCGCTGTCAGCAGGCATAAGACGCGCTTGGCGCAACCCATCCTGGGCATGTTTTACATCTCTGTCGTCATCGACAACGCCATCGCAGCGACCGGATTTGACCGCGGACGAACACGTGTCGATGAATAAACTCGATTGCTCAACCAAATGGTTGACAAATATCCTGAGTTCCTTACAATACTCAATCAAGTGGTTGAGCAATCGTCAGACGACTTGGACCGGGTGTTTCACGCTTTAGCCGATCCGACGCGCCGCGCGATTCTGCGACGTATCGCACAGCGTGAACATACAGTGACGGAGTTGTCCGAGCCATTCGCCATGTCTCTCGCAGCCGTTTCCAAGCACATCAAAGTGCTTGAACGGGCGGCGCTGGTGAGACAGGTGCGCGTCGGGCGGGTCCGCCGCTGTCAGCTGAACGCGGCGCCGTTGAGAGATGCAGGGGAAGTGATCGCCTATCTGGAGCGCTTTTGGGGCGACCGGCTCGCCTCGCTGGAGCAGTTTTTTTCGCAACAGACCGACGCTCAGCAGGCATCTGAAGCGTTGAAAAGCACTGGCGATTGAGGCCAGACACGTTATGGAATTTGTCACCACGCGGATCGTGCCTGCGCCTTGCGAGCAAGTTTTTCGCGCTTGGAGAATAGATTCAATCTAGACAATATGAACAATGTGATATAATGTGCGCGAATGGAGACATTCAAGACGGGTGAATTCTCGCGATTAACTGGGGTTGCGATCAAGACGCTGCAAAAGTGGGATCGCGAGGGAAAGCTGAAATCGAGCCGGACTGCGAGCAATAGGC
>JANMNW010000320.1:0-10771 GCA_031368515.1 Chloroflexota bacterium | reverse complement strand
GGGCAGCGACCCGGCTTGTTCGGCGGTCGCTGGCGCCTGCGCCGTGGCTTCAGCCGCGGGCGCAGTGGCCGTTGCAGTTGGGGCTGGCGGCGTGTCCGGCGCGGGAGCCGGCGCCGTAGTGGCTGCAGCGTCGGCGGTCGGCAGCTCGGCTGCGGGCGTGCCTTCGGGTGTGCCGCTCGGGCGGGGCGTCGCTTGCCGGCAAGCTGGCAAGGCAAGCGCGGCCGTCGTGGCGAGCAGCAGGATGATGTGATTCGGTCGCTTGGCCATGATGTCTCCTTAAAACGTGTCTTACAGCCCACCTGTTTACGGTTGGGGTCTTTGGCCCTGATCGTAGCAAAGATTTGGCTGCCTACCGCCGGGCAAGAAAAAACCCCCGCGGCTGCGAGGGTGTTTGCCTAAAATAGAATGCCGCCGAGAAGCGACTACTTCTCTTCTTTATAGGTCACGACCTTGCGAATTGTGGGGTCGTACTTCTTGAGCTCGAGCCGGGCGGTGTCATTCTTACGATTCTTTTCGGTCTGATAGAAATGGCCGCTCTCGCTGCTCTTGATGCGAATGACGATGCGGTTGCCTTTTTTTCTTGCCATGGTGTTGTTCTCCCGTCACACTTAGCCAAACTTGGCGGCGCCGGCAATCGGCAGCAGCGCAAGATGACGCGCGCGCTTGATCGCCTGGGCGACCAGGCGCTGATTCTTCGCATTCAGGCCGCTGCGGCGGCGTGGCAGAATTTTTCCCTGCGCGTTGACATAGCGTCGCAGCTGCTCATATTTCTTGTAGTCGGGCTTGGTCTTGGTCGCCGCAAATTCATCCACGCGCTTGGGCTTGGCTGCGCCGTCAGTGGGGCGGTATGAATTCTTGCGGGGCCGGCGTCCGCCGGATTTGGGCTCTGCGCCCGTCTCGTCGTTGTCGTTGAAGTTGCTGTCCATGGATTCTCCCTGATAAATATCAAAGTGAAGCGTGCGTCAATGCGCGCAAGCGCATGCGTACGCGGATGTCCGAGTTCTGTGACCAGATCGCCGGGCGCGAAATAATACCATAACTAGGGCACGATCACAACCTTGCCTTTGGTGTTTCGGCCCGACATATAGATGTGCGCCTGAGCGGCGTCGGCCAGGCTGAACTCGGCATCGACCTTGACCTTGAGCTGACCGGCGGCGATCCAGCGCGTCAAATCGCGCATCTTTTTGAGCAGATCGGCGCGCGTCGAAATGTGAACAAACAGCGATGGTCGCGTCAGAAAGAGCGAGCCTTTCTGGTTCAGGATCTGCGCGTTGAACGGCGGCACCGGGCCGCTTGCCGCGCCAAACAGAACCATCATGCCGCGCGGTTTCAAACAATTCAGGCTCTTGTCGAAGGTGTCTTTGCCGACCGAGTCGTAGACCACATCGACGCCTGCGCCCTTGGTGATCTTCTTGACCTCCGCTTCGAAGTCTTGCGTGACGTAGTTGATGACTTTGTTGGCGCCGGCGCGTTTGGCGATCTTGGCTTTTTCCTCGCTGCCCACCGTGCCGATTACGGTGGCTCCGCGCAGGCGCGCGATTTGCACCAACAGCGCGCCTGTGCCGCCGGCGGCGGCGTGGATCAGACACACATGACCGGCTTTGAGCGGGAAGGTGTCGCAGGCCAGATAGTGCGCGGTCATGCCCTGGATGCCCAGCGTGACGGCGGTTTTGAGATCCAGGTTTTTGGGGATTGGCGCGCATTTGGCCGCCGGGGCGACGCAATATTCGGCGTAGGCGCCTTGCGCGGCAACGGTGAGCACGCGGTCGCCGATCTTGACGTCCTTGACGCCGGGCCCGACGGCATCGACCACCCCGGCGGCTTCGGCGCCGAGGGTGAAGGGCAGATTGCCCTGATAGATGCCGCTGCGCTGGTAGATCTCATTAAAGTTCAAACCGGCGGCGGCGACTTTGATGCGCGCCTCGCCCACTTTGGGTTCAGGCACGGACATGTCTTCGAGGCTGAGCACTTCCGGACCGCCGTATTGGTTAATGCGAATAGCTTTCATGAGCAACTCCTCTGGGTATGGCGCGCTGAGCGGCGCGCGAGACTGATCGAAGGTGGATTGTAGCGAATTTGGTTACAGATGCCGGATCTGCAATGGCACAGCCCACGATACTGCGCACTCTATGACTGTTGTTGCTTCCGACCTCGAAGGCACGCTCAGCGCCGGTGAAATGTGGCGTGGAATAAGCGAGTATCGCAAGCTGCATGACGCACGCGCGGTGTATCGCCGCTTCTTTCTCGGCCGCATGCCGGGCTTCGTCGCCAGCAAGCTTGGCGTGATCGATTCGCAAGCGTTCAAGATCGACTGGTCTGTCCGATTGGCGCGTTTTTTCGCGGCAAGCGGCGAACTCGCTGTCGCCTATGGCGACACCTACGACGACCTTCCGATGCTCAGCCCCGCTCGGCAGAGTGTTGCGGTCTGCCCGGATAAGAGGCTTGAGGCCGTTTTACGTCAACGCGGGTGGCGCATTGTGAGTGGACAGCCGATCGTAATAAGTCGAGGGTTCGTGCTGGTGTGCACAACCCGCTATTTGCGATCAACTTCTCTGAATGCCTCCGCCAGCTTGCGCACGCCATCACGGATTTTGCGTTCATCCAGCGCGCCATAGCCGAGTACCAGCCCGCCGCGCGGCTGCGGCTCAATCGCATACATGCTCAGCGCCTGGGCTTCGACGCCGAGCTTGGCTGCGGCTTTTGACACCGCCACATCGTCGACGCCGGGCTTGAGCCATGCCAGCAAATGCAGCCCAGCTTCGGCACAGTCGATCTCCACCGTATGCCCCAGCTCCTGCCCGAGCGAGCGTATCAAACAACTGCGCCGCGTCTTGTAGACCTCGCGCATGCGCCGGATGTGGCGCGCAAAGTGACCATCGACGATGAAGTCGGTCAGCACAGCCTGGTCGATGATCGACAGATACTGGTGATAAGCGGTGCGCGCGCGGCCGAAAATATCGACCAGCTGAGGCGGCAGCACAAGATAGCCCACACGCAACGCGCCGAACATGACCTTGCTGAAGGTGCCGACGTAAATCACGCGCTGGCTTTTGTCCAGGCCCTGCAGCGCCGCCAGCGGACGACCGGTGTATCGATACTCGCTGT
This sequence comes from Chloroflexota bacterium, assembly GCA_031368515.1. Taxonomy (GTDB): domain Bacteria; phylum Chloroflexota; class Anaerolineae; order J036; family Brachytrichaceae; genus CANJQH01. The sequence goes on along the minus strand of JANMNW010000320.1, from coordinate 7,666 downwards.
TGTAGTCGTCTTCGAGAATCCAGGCGTTGGCGCGCGCTGCCCAATCCAACAGCGCCAGCCGCCGCGCCAGCGACATCGTCACGCCGCGCGGATACTGATACGAGGGCGTGACATAGGCCATGCGCGCGTTGGGCGCGCGCTGCATGCCGACCTCCACGCGCATGCCGTCCGCGTCGATAGGCACAGGCACAATCCGAGCACCCGCGCCGATCAGCGCCGAGCGGGCGCCCTGATAGCCGGGGTCCTCCATCCACACCTCGTCGCCGTCATCCAGCAACACTTGTGCGGCGGTGTTGATCGCTTCTTGCGACGCGGCCGTGATGATGACTTGCCCGGCTTCGCAGTTGACGCCGCGCGTGCTGCCCAGATAGGCGGCAATCGCCACGCGCAACGGCTGATAGCCTACTGCGCTGCCATAACTCAGAATTTCGGCTGGCGCGTGCCGCATGTGGCGCGCCACCAGTCGCGTCCATAGGTCCGTTGGGAAGTGATCGAGCGCGGCCAGGCCGGTGCGAAAAGCGCGCACCGTAATGCGTTCGCTGTTGCCGCCCATCGGCGCATTGAGCACGGCTTGAAAGCGGCGCGACAGCTTCGGCGCGGCAGGCGCCGGGGCGCGCTTGGCGCCTGCCGCTGTTGTGCGTTGCTGCGCGCTCGACACGTTCAGATGATCGTCTGGCAGTTTTGCGCTGACATAGGTGCCGTCGCCCACATGCGATTCGATATAGCCTTCCGCCAACAGTTGGTCAAAGGCGCTTACGACCGTGTTGCGCGACACGCCCAAATCGCTGGCGAATGTGCGTGTGGAGGGCAGGCGCGCGCCTGCTTTCAGCCTTTGCGCCAGAATCGCGTCGCGCATGGCGGTGTACAGCTGCTGATGCAGCGACAGGCTCGACTTGCCGTCAAGCCCGATGGCGTTCAAGTCAAAGGTGGCGGATCGTTTGGACATAGTGCGGCCCATGCGACCAATGGAACCATCAGTTTTTAGAAAATGGCTCTTGATGCAGAGCCAATTGTACGTAGGCTGTCAAGGATGAACGCCTCCCCGGGCGGTTGCGCCGCCATTCCCGCCATTGATCTGAATTACCAGACGCGAAACAGTCAGTTGCGCTTGGTGCTTTGCGCCGGCGAGCTGCATCGCATGCGCCCGCCGCACGCGCATGTGCGCGTGGTGTTTGGCGCCGCTTATGTGTCGCATGGCGGCCGCGATCTCATTCTGGCCGCAGGGGATTGCGCAACGATCGACAGTGCCGCGGACGCGGCGTTGATATCCGCGTTGGGCAAGCAACCGTTGATTGTTGAATTGCATTCTTAGCTTTGAAACCCATGCAAGCATTTGAGACAGCCCAACTCGTCGACGAACAGGCGCACACAAAAGCGCGCTATTTGGAATTCCTGCGGGTGCCGGATCTGAGCATGGGTCTGTATGTGCTCAAGGCCGGCGCGGAAGATACGCAGCTCCCGCACGATGAAGACGAGATCTATGTGGTCTCTGCCGGGCGCGCCAAGGTGCGCGTGGGCGGCGAAGATCGCGCTGTGCAGCCTGGCAGCATCATCTATGTGGCGAAGCGTGTGCCGCACAAGTTTCACGACATCAGCGAGGACCTGCACTTTTGGTGTTTTTTGCGCCTGCTGAAAGCGCCAAGTAGGCAAAGTTCGTCGTGTCGAGCGCAGCCCATCATGTCGGGCGCAGCGAGACATCTTGCCGCGTGGTGAGGGGAAGATCCCTTGCTCTGCTCGGGATGACGGATGTGGGGAGCTTGGGATGACGAGGCGATGAGCGATCGAGACGACGAGAGCGAAGCGATGCCGAGTTTGATCTGGACGATGCGATGACGATAGACAACGCACGTGTGCCCGCGACGCGTGCTCGGTTCGACTATTTCCATGACCCACGACAATGCGTTCCCAAAAACCGACCGCAATGCGGTCACCCGCATGCCCGCGCGCGGCGCATACGATCGCGCCACAATTCATGCCATCGTCGACGAAGCGATGATCTGCCATGTTTCGTTTGTAGAGGACGGTTTGCCATGCATCATTCCGACATTGCATGCTCGGCGCGGCGATGAGATTTTGCTGCATGGCGCAAAAGCCAGCCGATTGCTCAAGCACGCCCAGGCTGGTGGCGAGCTGGCTATCGCCATCACGCTTGTGGATGGCATCGTGGTGGCCCGTTCGACCTTTCATTCATCCATGAACTATCGCTCGGCGGTGCTTTTTGGCCGTGGCATGCCGATCACCGACGAATCCGAACGATTGGCTGCACTGGCGGCGTTCACCGAACACCTGATCCCGGGACGCTGGCGCGATTCGCGCGCGCCGACGCCGCTTGAAATGAACGCCACGGCCATCGTCGCTGTCTCCATCAACTTGGCTTCGGCCAAAATTCGCACCGGCCCGCCCGGCGACGATGTCGAAGACCACGCGACAGATTTCTGGTCGGGTGTGCTGCCGATTCGACAACAGCTGCTAGCGCCGCAAGATGATCCGACGCTGCGCGCGGGCATAGCCGCGCCAGACTACATCACCCGCTACCGGCGGCCGGGCGCTTGACATGGCGCTTATACGGCAGCACGGCGAATTTTCGATCAGCGACGACGCCCTCCGGCTCGATGTGGACATGATCCACGCCTTTGTCAGCGCATCGTATTGGGCCGCCGGCCGCACGCGCGCGCAAGTGGAGCGCGCCATCGCGCGCTCACTTTGTCTCGGCGCGTACGCCGTTGATGGCGCGCAGGTCGGTTTTGCGCGCGTGGTCACAGACACCGTTGCGGTCGCGCATATCTGCGATGTGTTTGTGCTGCCCGCACATCGCGGGAAGGGGCTGGGCAAGCTGCTGGTGCAGATGCTACTCGATCATCCAGATTTGGCCGACGTGCGCCGATTCACCCTCAATACTACCGACGCGCACGGACTCTACGCCCAGTTTGGATTCACGCCGTTGGCGCACGCGGATGCGGCGATGGAGTTGCGAAGGACTCATTTATGACATCGTCGACAACGACCTCCGCCGCGCCAGCGCCGCGCATCGGCCGCGAAACGGCGGGGTATCTGTTTGGATTTCTTGGCGTGCTGATCTTTAGCTTTACGTTTCCATTTACGCGCATCGCGGTTCGAGAATTGAACCCGACTTTTGTTGGGTTGGGCCGCGCGCTGATTGCCGCGGCGCTTTCAGGCGGATTGCTTTTGCTCACGCGTCAACAGTTGCCCACGCGGCGCCAGTTTGGCCGCTTGATGATCGTTGCGCTGGGCGTGGTGGTCGGATTTCCCTTGTTCTCGGCATGGGCCTCGCGCTTTGTCAACGCTTCGCACAGCGCCATTGTCAACGCGCTGCTGCCGCTGGCCACCGCGGTGCTGGGCACGGTCGTGTCCGGCGACCGACCTTCTCGGCGTTTTTGGATTGCGGCGATCATCGGCAGCGCTACGGTCATTGCGTATATCCTGATCACAAGCGGGCAGGCGATCGAGATCGGCGATCTGGCGATGCTCGGCGCGGTGGCGCTGGCGTCGATCGGCTATGTGTCCGGCGGACGCATGAGCGCCGAGATTGGCAGCTGGCAGACGATTTGCTGGGCAAATGTGGTGGCCGCGCCGTTTTTGATCGTGCCGGTGGCGCTCAGCGCGCCAGACGCTGTGGCGTCGATTTCCACACCCGCCTGGCTGGCCTTTGGATATCTGGGCATGTTCAGCATGTTTCTGGGATTCTTTGCCTGGTATCGCGGGCTAGCCATCGGCGGCATCACGCGTGTGAGCCAGGTGCAGCTGATTCAAACGTTTTTGACCATCACCTGGTCGTGGCTGATTCTGAGCGAGACGATCACGCCGTTGATGCTGGCTGCGGCCACCATCGTTGTGGTGATGATCTTCATCGCCCGCCGCGCGCCCATTCGCAAGCACACGCCAAACTCATGAACTGGAACACACAATTTGCCGACCGCACCGCGCTATCGCGACGTTCTGCCGTGCGCGAACTGCTCAAGCTCACCGCGCAGCCGGACATGATCTCGTTTGCCGGGGGCCTGCCCGCGCCCGAGTTGTTTCCGGTAGAAGCGATCAAAGCCGCAGCCAACGAGGTGTTGACCGAGATCGGCGGCCCGGCGTTGCAATATGGCGAGACCGAAGGGGTGGGCGCGCTGCGCGACTGGGTAGCCGCGCAGTTTTCGCGCGCGCGTTTCACGGTGCGGCGCGAAAATGTGGTAATCGTTAGCGGCGCGCAACAGGGACTCGATCTGCTTGGGCGCGTGCTGTTGAACGACGGCGATCTGGTCGCAGTTGAAAACCCGACTTATCTGGCGCTGCTGGGCGCATGGCGGCCGCTGGGCATGCGTTTCTTGCCGGTACCGTCGGATGCCGAAGGCATGGATGTCGATGCACTCGAAGCGCTGCTGGCGCAGCGCCCCAAGCTTGTCTACACGATCCCGACCTTTCAGAATCCGCAAGGCACCAGCATGTCGCTGGCGCGGCGCATTAAGTTAGCCGGGTTGTTGGGGGCGGGGCGGGTCGCGTTGCTGGAGGACAACCCGTATGGCGAGCTGCGCTACAGCGGCGAAGCGCTGCCGCACCTGTTCGAGCTGACGGCGCAAGCGGGCGCGGATGGCCGCTTGCAGAGCCCGGTCATCTACTCCGGCACGTTTTCAAAAGTGCTGGCGCCGGGCATGCGCATCGGCTGGCTCGTGGCCGACGAAGCCGTCATCGACAAAGTCGTCATGCTCAAGCAATCGGCCGATCTGCACACCAGCACGCTCAATCAGTACATCACGCTGGCGTTGCTGCGCGATGGCGTGATCGAGCGACAGTTGCCCCGGCTGCGCGCGGCCTATCGCGAACGGCGCGACACCATGCTGACCGGCATGGAGCGCCATTTCCCCGACGGCGTGACCTGGACGCGGCCGGATGGCGGGCTTTTTCTGATGGTCACGCTGCCGGCGCGCATGGATGCGGCCGACGTGCTCAAGCGCGCCATCGCCGAGCATGTGGCGTTTGTGCCTGGCGAGGATTTTCACCTGCAGGGCGGCGCCAACACCTTTCGCCTTAATTTTTCAAACGCGCAGCCCGAGCGCATTGCGCACGGGATTGAGCGCCTGGGCGCGCTGCTGCACCGCATGGTGTAATCTGCAACCTATGAAGATCATTCTGACGCCGTTTTTTCTGGACCAGCACATCGTTGACATCGAACGCATGGACTTTTCGATGGCCACGCTCAATCGGCCGCCAATGACCGGCAGTGACCTTCAGGCACGCATGTCCACGGCGCATATCGGCATCGCGGATGCGGTGGAAGCGGCATTGCGCGCTGGTCAGACGCCGGTGACTATCAGCGGAGATTGTTGCGCGACGATCGGCACACTGGCCGGGCTGCAACGCGCAGGAGTCGACCCGGTCCTGGTTTGGCTCGATTCGCATGGCGATTTCAACAACTGGGAAACGACGCCCAGCGGCTTTTTGGGGGGCATGCCGTTGGCCATGATGTGCGGGATCGGCGAACAGCGCATGATGAACGCCGTCGGCGCGCGCCCGCTTGCGCCCCATCGGGTGATCTTGAGCGATGGTCGCGATCTCGATCCGGGCGAGCGCGTGCTGGTCAAACAGTCCGGCATTTTGCACCTGCCCGATCCGGAAGTGCTGACGACGATGCGCATTCCCAACCGCCCGATCTGGGTGCATTTCGACACCGATGTGATCAACCTTGACGAAATGCCGGCTTGCAAATATCCGGCCAAAGGCGGCCCATCGGCCGAGCGCGTGCGCGCTGTGGCCCGCCAGCTGGCGGCCAGCGGACGCATCGCCGCCGTATCGATGACCACCTGGGCGTTTGACATGGACCCGGACGGCAGCGCCGGCCGCACCTGCATGTCTGTGTTTGATGAGCTGGTTCGGACGCTTTGATCATGTACATTCCAAAACATTTCGACATGCCCGAGCGCGATAGACAGATCGCGTTTATGCGCGCCAACAGCTTTGCCACGGTGGTCAGCACGGTTGACGGCGCGCCCTTCGCGTCGCACGTGCCGGTGCGCGCAAACATGGACGCCGATCGTGTTTGGCTCAGCTTTCACCTGGCCAAAGCCAACCCGCAGGCGCGCGCTTTTCGGTCCGAGCCCGAGCTGCTGGCGATTTTTCACGGGCCGCACGCGTATGTTTCGCCCAGCAACTATGCGGCGGAAGAGAGCGTGCCGACGTGGAACTATGTGGCGGTGCATGTGCGCGGCGTCGCGCGCGAAATCGCCGATCGCGAAGCCAAGCTATCCATGATGGCCGAGCTGATCGGCCACTACGAGGCGGCCTTTCAGCTGCAATGGGATGCGCTGCCGGATAGATATCGCGATGGCATGTTGGCCGGCATTGTTGCGTTTGAAGTGGATGTGAAGGCCATCGAGGGCAAAGCCAAACTCAGTCAAAATCGGCCGGTCGACGATCAGGCGCGCGTGGCCGAATGGCTGGAAGCGCAGGCGCATGCCGGGCCGCGCGCTGTCGGGAAGTTGATGAAGAAAAACTTGCGGCCAAACGACGAGACTCTGTTGCCGCCCGCATGACCGCGGCTGAATCGATCGCCCGTTTGCGCAGCGCACAGGCCCGGCCGTATCTTGCCTTGCTGGCGGGGGTGGCCTGCATCGGCATGTCGGCCATCTTTACAAAGTGGGCCAATGTGCCCGGCGCGGCCAACGGCTTCTGGCGCATGGCCTTTGCCGTCGCGCTGATGCTGCCGCTCTTTTTGCGTGATGCGCGCGCGCGGCCGATAGTTGGGAGGCGTGGCGCCGGGTTGGCCGCGCTGGCGGGGCTGTTCTTCGCCGCCGATATCTTTTCGTGGGGCACCGGGCTGCGCATTTCAAACGTGGCCACGACCACGTTTCTCGCCAACACCGCGCCGGTGTGGGTGGGGCTGGGCGCGCTGCTGATTTTTAAGCAGCGCCTGCGTCCTGGATTTTGGCTGGGGCTGGCGGTCGCGTTGTTTGGCGCGGCAGTGTTGCTGGGTCCGGATCTGCTGCAAAGCGCGCAGATCGGGCTGGGCAGCACGTTGGGCTTGATCGCCGGATTTTTCTACGGCGGCTATGTGTTGATCACCGAGCGCGTGCGCGGGCACTTGAGCGTGCTGGCGTCATTCTGGATTGCCACACTGGCCAGCATGCTGGCGTTGCTGGTGCTCTCGTTGCTGCTGGGGCAGCCGCTGTTTGGCTATCCGACGGCCAGCTATGTCAATCTTTTTCTAGTGGCGCTGGTGTCGCAGGTGGGCGGCTATGTGCTGGTGAACTACGCGTTGGGTCATCTTCCCGCATCGATCGTTGCGCCGACGCTGATGATCCAGCCGCTGTTCACGGCGCTGGTGGCCGTGCCGCTGCTGGGTGAGCCACTGACTGCCGTGCAGGTGCTCGGCTTTTCGCTCGTGACGTTTGGGGTGTGGGTGGTCAACCGTCATGGCCGCGGATAGCCGCTCACGCCGCGCAAGAGGTTTGAAATGAAAACCTATCCGTTTATGCAAGTTGATGCGTTTGCCGATCGCCCGTTGTCCGGCAATCCATGCGCGATTGTGTTTGATTGCGATGACATGAGCGCCGAAAAGATGCAGGCCGTCGCCCAGGAGAAAAGATTCAGTCTAGACAATGTGAACAATATGATATAATGTGCGCGAATGGAGACATTCAAGACGGGTGAATTCTCGCGATTAACT
>JANMNW010000298.1:0-43993 GCA_031368515.1 Chloroflexota bacterium | reverse complement strand
TACCCCACGCTAAAACAAATTGGGGCGCGCTGAACTAGAACAGCGCGCCCCTTTTGCTTTTCGCCGCAGCGAGCGTTACATCTTGCTAGCCATGTAGGCGGCCAAGTCGCCCACGCGGCAGGAATAGCCCCATTCGTTGTCATACCAGGACACAACCTTGACCAGGTTGCCGCCCACCACTTGCGTGTCAATCGCGCTGAAGATGGATGAGCGGGTGTCGCCTTTGAAGTCGCTGCTCACCAGCGGCTCGTCGGTGTAACCCAGAATGTCCTTGAGAGTGCCATCGGCATACTCTTTGACTGCGGCGTTGATCTCTTCCTTCGTAACATTGCGGCTCAAAACAGCTGTGAAGTCCACGACAGAGACCGTTGAGGTGGGCACGCGAAATGCCATACCCGAAAACTTGCCTTGCAGTTCCGGAATCACCAGGCCGACAGCGCGCGCTGCGCCGGTCTCGGACGGCACGATGTTGAGCGCGGCTGCTCGCGCATCACGCAAATCCTTTGTGGCCACATCGAGCAAGCGCTGACTGTTTGTATATGAGTGAACTGTGGTCAGAATGCCCTTCTCAATGCCAAAGCGCTCAAAGAGCACTTTAGCCAGCGGCGCCAGACCGTTGGTCGTGCAGCTGGCATTTGAGACCACATGATGCTTTGACGAGTCAAACTTCTCGTTGTTGACGCCCATCACCATGGTGATGTCTTCTTTCTTTGCTGGCGCGCTGATGATGACCTTTTTTGCGCCAGCAGTGATATGAGCCCGTGCCTTGTCGGCGTCGGTAAAAAAGCCGGTCGACTCAACCACGAAATCTGCGCCGACGGTGCTCCACGGGATGGCGGCAGGATCTTTTTCAGCGAAGACTTTGAGCCGGTCGCCGTTGATGATCAAATCACTGCCCTCGACAGCCACGGTTCCGCCAAAGCGGCCGTAGTTTGAGTCATAGCGAAAAAGATGCGCGTTGGTGGGCGCATCGACAAGGTCGTTGATGGCGACCACGTCAAACTTGTCCTTGTGGCGTTCGAGCAACGCCTTCAGCACCTGCCGGCCGATGCGGCCGAATCCGTTGATTCCGATCTTTGTTTTTGCCATTTTGATAGTGCTCCTGTGTGTCTCTTTCAACGGGCCATGATTTTCAGCCCGATTCGAGTTGTCTTCACCGGTCGCGACGCGCCTGGCTGATTGAAGCAGGCACGCGCGCCGCATATTTCGTGCGCATCACCCTTAGCGGAAGCCGCTTAAGTGTATTGATTACACGAAATAGCGGGCTCGATTCTACGCCATTTCGGTCTAGTTTGTTGCTTTCTCTTGGCGGGTCAGCGCCATCACCGCAGCCGCCAGTTTTGCGGAGTTGTGCCGCCAAGGCGTGGCATCGCTAACGAGATCGGCGGTGACGATGTTTACGCGCGATGAAATTGGGCCGCGGCTGTCGATGATCTCGACGCCGCTGGGCGGCGTGAACTCGGTCACCACACGGTTATTGACCAACATATGGTCCACAATGCCGCGCCCGATATGGCGCTCAATCGCATCGATATGATCGTGCAACGAAAAATGATCAGTCTCGCCACGTTCGGTTGTGATATTGGCCACATAGACGATCGGCGCCGAAGTTTGCGCCAGCGCATCGACCAGTCCGCGCACGAGCAGGTTGGGCATCAGGCTGGTCCACAAGCTGCCCGGGCCGATGACGATCAGGTCGGCGTCCAGGACCGCTTTGACCGCGTCGGGAAATGGGGGGGGATCGTGCGGCTCCAGCCACACCCGTTCGATCGGAAGGCCCTGCTTGCCGATCGATGATTCGCCGCGCGCCTGGACCGCGGCGCCTCGAAATTCGGCGCACAACACCACATCGCTCAGCGTGCTGGGCACGATACGGCCCTGGCTTGAGAGCACGCGGCTGGATTCGACGAGCGCTTTTTCAAAGCTGCCGGTGATCTGAGCCAGCGCGGCGATGAAAAGATTGCCAAACGAATGGCCGGCCAATCCGTCGCCGCCGGAGAAGCGATATTGCATAAGCTGAGTGACAAGCGCCTCGTTGTCGGCCAGCGCCGAAATGCACATCCGAAAGTCGCCGGGAGGCAGCATTCCCAAGTCGCGCCGCAGCCGGCCGGAGCTGCCGCCGTCGTCCGCCACAGTGACGATCGCCGTGATGTTGGCCGTATGCTGTTTGATGCCGCTGAGCAACGCCGCCAGGCCATGGCCGCCGCCGATGGCCACGATGCGTGGGCCATGCGACGCAATGCGCTGCAGCCACAACCGGTCCATCACCGGCTGCGTGTCGGTGCCGCGCACAGCACCCAGCAACGAAGCATTGAATCGGTACAAGCCCGTGAGAAAAAGCGCGCTGCCGGCGCCACCCGCCAGCAGCGCGCGCAGCAGGCGCGGCAGAAATTGCAGCGTGACATAGAAGAACACCGACGGCAATGGCGCGTCGCGATAGATGTCAATCAATACAAACGCCAGGCCCAGCCCCAGCAGGGCCACGCCCAGAACCATCAACAAAAGCCATCGTTTGACATGCAAACCCGGAATCAACCAACGCAACGATGAACGGCTAATCAATCCACGTAGTGCCATGATTTTGTGCGGAGGATATTCTACGACGATGAAATATGCCTCCTGGCTCATGGGGAGCGCTGCAGCTCAGGGGGAGGGAGCGGGCCAAGCGCGGATTGACCCATTAGCCCGGCGACGACAGCCGGTCTGACCCAGAGAGAACAGCTCGCCCATAGGCCGCCGGCAATCACCCGGTATTGCGCAAACCGGCGCTGACGCCGTTGATCGTCAGCTCAATCACCGAGCGGAGCTCAGCCGCCTGAGCCGCGTCCGGCTCACCCGCTGCGGCATTGAGCGCGCGCCACCGGCGGATCATCTCCACCTGAATGTAGTTGAGCGGATCGACATACGGGTTGCGCAGCCGGATCGAGCGCATGAGCACGCCATCGTTGGCCATCAGCTCATCGCTGCCACAGATCGTCAACACCGCGTCGACGGTGCGTTGAAATTCCTCGATGAGAATGCCCATCACGCGCGCGCGCAACACCTCATCGGCAACAAGCGAGGCATAAAGCCGCGCAATGCCAAGATCGGCTTTGCACAAGCTCACCTGGGCATTGTCGATCGTCGCCTGAAAAAACGTCCAATCGCGGTACATGCGCTGCAGCTGCTCGCGCATGGCGCCGCCCTCCTGTAGCAGGGCTGAAAGCGCCGACCCCAGGCCAAACCAGCCAGGCAGCACCATGCGGCTCTGCATCCACGAAAACACCCACGGGATGGCGCGCAGATCGGCCACAGTTCGTGTCTGCCGGCGAAAGGCCGGGCGCGAGCCAAATTTCAAGCCGCTGATTTCGGCGATGGGCGTGGCCTGCTCCCAAAACCGCAGGAAGTCTGGGTCGTGATGCACCAGATGCTGATACGCCCGCGCGCCCAGCTCCGAGATGCTCTCCATCGCTTCGTTCCACGCCTGCGGCGTCGCATCGCGCTGCCCGCCTGTCGCACGGGCCTCGGCGCTGGCAAGCAGCACGCCATAGGTCACCTGCTCCAGATGCCGGCGCGCCAGATCGGGATCGTGATAGCGCGTGCTCAGCACTTCGCCTTGCTCGGTGATGCGGATGCGCCCATCTACCATGCCGGCGGGTTGCGACAATATAGCCTTGGCCGCCGGGCCGCCGCCGCGCGCGATTGTGCCGCCGCGGCCATGAAACAGCGTCAGCGTCACGCCATGCGCTTTGCAGGCCGCTGCGATCGTGTCCTGCGCCTTATACAACTCCCAGTTTGCGGTGATGTAGCCGCAGTCTTTGTTGCTGTCCGAATAGCCCAGCATGATCATTTGCTCGTCGGACTGGCTGCGCACCACGGCCCGGTATGCGGTGTGGCGCAACATGGCGTCGAGAATTTCAGGCGCGCGCTGCAGGTCTTCGCGGGTTTCAAACAACGGCACGATGGGCAGGCTGAAGCGGCACCACTCCATCATCAGCAGCACTTCCAGCACATCCGAAAGCGCGTCGGTCATGCTGATGACATACACGCCCATCACCTCGCGACCGTAGCGCTTGATCGCCTCGCGCGCCAGCTGCATTGGTTCAAGCACGCGGCGCCCGTCGTCGCCCAGTTCGCCCACGCGGTCGAGCAGGCTGCTGTTTGGCTGCGCCAGAAGCGCGTTGAGGAGCTCGATCCGCTCGTCTTCCTCGAGCTTGCTGTAGCGCTGCGCCAAATCGTTTACGCACGCGCTTGCGCCAAGGCCGGCCTGGCTGTAGCGGCTCAGGACATCGGCCATGGCCGCTTCATGCCAGGCCGAATGCTGGCGCAAATCCAGCCGCGCCACGTGCAGGCCAAACGTTTCCAGCTGCTGGCGCAGCACGCTGACGTCTCCTGACGCGAGCGCCGCTCCGCGGCCCTGCTTCAACCCATCGATGACGGTATCGACCGTGCCTTTGACATGCGCCGCGGTCAAGATGGATGGAAGCGGCAGCGGCACTGCCAGCGTGGGCGACAGCTGCAGTGTGCGCTGCGCGGATGCCGCTGTAAGCGGGAAGTTGAGCGTCTGTTCGCGCGCTTCCGCCATCTGCGCGGCCAGATCCGCAAAGATGGCGCGATAGGGCTCATGCGGATAGCGGGCGAGCAACTCCCGCACGTGGCCGGCCGATACCTCTGCGCGATCCAGCAACGCCAGCACGGCGGGCGGCGCGGCTTCGCGGTTGACCGACAGGCTCAAGCTGCGCGAGAGCCCGCGCGCCGAAGCCTGCACCTTGTCCAGCGCCAGCCGGCGGTGAAAGTGCAGCGTCTCGGCGGTCGCATACGCCGTCACGTTGGGGTTGCCGTCGCGATCGCCGCCGATCCACGATCCAAATCGCAGCCAGCCCTGCGGCGCGCGCACGCCTGGGAAATGACGCGACAGCGCATTGTGCAAATCGCGCTGAAGCCGCGGCAGCACATCCCACAAGGTGGTGTCGAAGTACCACAGGCCGGTGCGCACCTCGTCGGTGACCAGCGGCTGCATGCTGCGCGAGCGATCGGTCAGCCACAGCGTGGCGATTTCACGCTTGATGTCGGCGTCGATATCGCCGCGCATGTAATCGTCGGCCGAATCGTCCAGCTGGGCTTCATGGTCGCGCCGCCACAGCAGATCGCCCATGCGCTGCAGCTTGGACAAAATGGTGCGGCGCTTGCTTTCGGTCGGATGCGCGGTAAGCACCAGCTCGATCGACATGCGATCGACAAGGGCCTGCACATCGGATGCGCTCAACCCGCGCGCGGCCAGCGCGGCCACGGCCGCCTCGATCGACTCTTTGAGCACATCGGCCGATCCGGCGCTCATGGCCGCGCGGCGTTGCCGCAGGCGGCGCACGCGATGGTGCTCTTCGCACAGATTCACCAGCTCAAAATATGTGGTGAACGCCATGGCCACTTCAAACGCCTGGCACGGCGTCATGGCGGCGACCGTTTCGCGCAATTGCTCGGCCGCGCCCGCCTCGCCCGCACGGCTGGCCTTGGAGAGTGCGCGCACGCGCTCGACCAGCGCCAGCATGACGTCGCCATCGATCTCGGCGATGACCATGCCCAGCAGCGTGCCAAGATAGTGGATGTCCCGCGACAGCGCTTGTTGCGCAGCGGATGCGGAGTTCGGGCCGGGTTGCGTGCTCATGTCCCTGTGAAAAGCGCGGAAACTATAATCGACGTCATGACCGTCCGGCTCTTTCGCGCGGATTCCTTCGCCACACACTTTTCCGCGCGCGTGCTCGAACACGCGCGGCAAAACGACGCACCGGCTGTCGTGCTCGATCAAACCGCCTTTTATCCAAGCGCGGGCGGGCAACCTCACGATACCGGCGCGTTGAACGACGTGCGCGTGGTCGATGTGGTTGAACGCGCCGACGGCGGCATAGTGCATGTGCTTGAGCGCGAGTGGAATGGCAACGGCCACGCAAACGGCGAAATCGACTGGCCGCGCCGGTTCGACCACATGCAGCAACATAGCGGGCAACACCTGCTGTCGCAAGCTTTTGTGCGCGTGTGCGGGCTGGATACCATAGCCGTGCACATCGGCGCGACGGAATGCACGCTGGACCTGCCGGCGGCGCTGCCTGCGGGCATGCTCGACGCTGTCGAACACGCGGCCAATGCCGTGATCTTTGAAGACCGGCCTTTTCGCGTGTATGACGTCGACGACGCGCAGCTGTCCACAATCCCCTTGCGCAAAACGCCCAAGGTGAGCGGCAGCATCCGCATCGTGGAGATAGCCGACTACGATTGGTCCGCCTGCGGCGGCACGCATGTGCGTAGCACCGGCCAGATCGGCCTGGTCAAAATCGGAAGGCTTGAAAAACGCGGCAGCGAAACGCGTGTTTATTTCCGCTGCGGGGGCCGGGCGCTGGACGAGTACCGCAGCGTGCTGCGTGACATGGCCGCCTTGGCCGACACGTTTGCCGTGGCGCGCGGCGATGTGCCGGTGGCGGTCGCCCGGTTGCGCGACGAGGCGCGCGCGGCCGCAAAAGCCCTGGAAGCGGCGCAAAAAACGCTGACGGAATTTGAGGCGCGCGAGCTGCTCGACACGGCGGCGGCCGACGCCGCCGGCCGAAAAACGATCATCGGCGCCTGGGACAACCGCGACATCAACGCGCTGCGCGGGCTGGCCAAGCGGTTGTGCGCCGGTCCAGGCGTGCTGGCCGTGCTGGGCGGAGCGGGCGAGCGCGCCATGGTTTGCGTGGCGCGTTCGCGCGATCGCCAGGAAGATGCCGCGGCGATTTTGCGCGCAGCGCTGGCGCAATTGAGCGCGGGCACGGGCGCAGCGGCCAAAGGCGGCGGCTCGCCCGATTTCGCGCAAGGCGGCGGATTGCCAGCCGACCAAGCTAAACTACGCATCGCGCTGGAACGCGCGCTGAACCCTTCATGAAAAAACTGCACAAGAACATCCACTATCACATCACGCGCGACGGCTTTAACATCGGCTGCATCGTCGGCGAGACCGGCGTCGTCAGCATCGATTTGCCGATGAGCGCCGACGAAACGCGCGATTGGAAGGCGATGATCGCCGCGTTGACGCCGCAGCCGCTGCGCGCCGTGGTATACACATCGGCCGATCGGGTGAGCTTTGAGGCGATCGAGGCGGCCGACACTGCGGTGGTCATTCAAGAATCCGCGCGCGCGCAACTTTACACGCCCGTGGAAGTCGCCAGCATGAATCCGTTTGACTCGTCGGTGACCATGATCGCGCCTGCGCAAAACAAGCTGCCGGAGCTGTCCTTCACCGATTCGACCTCGCTGGTGCTGGGCAATGACAAGCATCCGCTGTATGCCGATGTGGCGCACCAGGGCGGTCATTCCAATGGCAGCGTGTTTGTGTTTGCGCGCGACACCGGTGTGGTGTTTGCGGGCGAGCACATAGCGGTGGACCAGCCGCCGCTGATAGCGCAAGGCGACTTTGCGCGCTGGAACGACGTGCTGAACGGCCTCAAGCGCAACAAAAAAGTCAGCATCGTGGTGCCGGGTCACGGCACGCCGGGCGGAGCGGCGATTGGCAACGACACGCTCGAGTACATCAAACAGGCGACTGCCAAGGTAAAGGCGCATATTCGCGCCAAACGCGGCCGTAACGAGATCGTCACCTTGATCCCGGACATGCTCAAGCATTACAACTTGAACGACAAGACCGCGCAAAAGATCAGCGTCAATCTGGACATCGTTCGCCTGAATGTGCGCGCCGGGCTTGAGCGCTTGTTTGACGATCTGCAGGCCGAAGCGCAGTAGGCCGATTGCGCTGTGCCATACTCGGCGCCACATCATGACTCAAAAGAACATTGCCCTGGTGGGCGCCGCCCACATCCATACGCCCGGTTTTATCAAGCGCCTGCTCGCCCGCACTGATGCGCGGGTGACACAGGTCTGGGACCACGACGGTGCGCGCCGCGATTTGCGCGCGGGCGAGCTAAGCGCCAAAGCCGTCGCCAGCGTCGCCGACATCTGCGCCGATGCGAGCGTCGACGCGGTGATCGTGTGCGCCGAGACAAATCTGCACAAGCAACTTGTGCTGCCCCTCGCCGCCGCGCGCAAACATGTGTTTGTCGAGAAGCCGCTAGGCTTTGCCGCTGCCGATGCGCGCGAAATGGCGGCGGCGCTTCAGGCCGCCGGCGTACTTTTCAGCACCGGCTACTTTCAGCGCGGCGAGCCGGTCAATCAATTCATCAAACAGCACATCGAGAAAGGCAGCTTTGGCAAAATCACGCGCGTGCGCAAGAGCAACTGTCACAGCGGCTCGCTCGGCGGCTGGTTTGACACCGATTGGCTGTGGATGACCGACGTGAAACAATCGGGCGTGGGCGCGTTTGGCGATCTCGGCACCCATGCGCTCGACATCATCATGTGGTGGCTGGGCGCGCCGGTTGCCGCCACATCGGCATTGGGCGTGGCCACCGCGCGCTACGGCGCCGACTGCGACGAGTTCGGCGAAGGCGCATTGCGTTTTGCCGACGGCGCGGTAGCGACCATCGCCGCAGGCTGGGTGGATGTGGCGGATCCCGTCAAGACGCTGGTGAGCGGGACCGAAGGCCATGCGGCGGTCTTTGGCGACCAGTTCTTTTTTCAGAGCAAGCACGTCGACGGCGCGGATGGCAAAACGCCGTGGACGGCGTTGCCCGCAGCCTGGCCGCATGCGTTTGAAAACTGGCTGGACGCGGTGGCCGGCAAAGCTCACGCGCCGCTGGTGACGCCGACTGAAGCCGCCGAGCGCAATGCCGCGATGGAAGCGATGTATCGCGGTAACGCGGACAAGCGCTGGGTGGGCATTAGCGAGATTTAGATGCGCGTGCTGTTCGCGGGGGCGATGGATCGCGAGATCGACGGACTGCGCGCGCACTTCGACTGCGCGCCGGCCGAGCCCTTGCACGGCGCGTATCCGTGCTGGTCGGCGCGCGAGCGCGGTTTGGACGTTGGCGTGGTGCGGACCCATGTGGGCGAGGCCAACGCCGCCATCGCAACGGCCGAAGCGATTCGGCGTTTTGCGCCGGACTGCGTGTTCAAGCTTGGCTGCGTGGGCGGGCATGCCGCGGGCGTGCACACCGGCGACCTCGTGTCGCCCATCGCCTTCTTTCACAGCGGCGCCTGGATCACGCGCGGGCGCGACGACAACAGGCCGACGGCCGACGCGTCGCGCTGGCAGTCGGTTTTTGGCGATGAGCCGTATCAGATCAATTGGGAAAACCTGGGCGGCCGCGCGCATGTGCTGCCGCCGGATCGCGCCTTGACCCAGCGCTTTGCCGATTTTTCCGGCGCGCGAGGATTCGCGCCAGTGCGCGCCTACGTGGGTGGAAGCGCGATGTGGTTTTTCGATCATGCCTTCATGCGGCAAGTGCTAGGCGCGCAAGTGCCCGACGCCGAAACGCCCACCTGGGCGGCGGACATGGAGTCGTACGCGGTTGCACAGGCGTGCGCGGTATGCCGCACGCCATTTAGCGGGTTGTATCGCGTGTCCAACAGCGACTACTATGGCGAACCGTATGATCCGGCAGCCGTGGCCGGGCTGTTCAGCGGAAGCTTTGTCGACGTGATTGCGGCGTTTGTGCGGACGCTAGCGGCATAGGGCGCATGCGGCGCCGCGGCGGCGGGAGCAGATAGCGTTGGCCTCCGGCGTATTGAACCCAAAGTGGCAACCGTGCACGCTCCCTTTGACTTGAGTGGCGACCTGGCAGACGCGCTCAAGTTGGCCGATGCCTCGGCCCTGAGCATTCCGCACGTTGCCGACTGGCCATATCGCCTTTCATCATGGGCGCTTGACGATCCGCTCAATGCGCGCGTCTGGCGCGACGCTTCGAAACGTCTGTTGGGTTGGGCCGCGCTGCAGACGCCCTTCTGGGCCATCGATTGTGTCGCGCATCCGGGCGCGCCTGCGTCGCTGTACCGCGAGATGCTGGCCTGGGCACAGATGCGCGCGCGAGAACTGGTGAACGCCGGCGCCGGACGACCGATGTGGTTTGTCTCGATCAACACGGACCGATAATCGGCACCTATGCCCTCCTCCCACTCTCTCGAGGCATTGCAGGCCTTGCGCAGCGCGACTTTTCACTGGAGCGAGCGCGCACGGTTGAAAGACGCCGCCGCCATCCGCAAGTTTGTCGATGCGCGCGGCGTTTGCATGCTCTTTCCGGTGCAAACGATGGACATGCCAAATGTCTATCAGGCGGTGGCCGGGTTTCAAAAAGACATGACCGCCAAGCACGATGACCATGCCATTTCTCTTACCTGGAACACCAAGGACAGCGCGCTCGACAAGCGCTGGTGGTACTACGGCAAGCTGCTGCGCGCCAAAGCCACGCTCGTCGCGCTCGACCTGCTGCCGAGTTTCTACGCGCTCTCCGAAAACTTTGGCAACGACGAAGAGGATTATCTGACCGAATACCAGGCCGGCACGCTGAGCGCCGAGGCAAAAAACATCTATGAGGCGCTGCTCAAGCACGGCGCCTTGCACGCCATCGAACTCAAGCGCAGGGCCAATTTGTATGGCGATGAGAGCAAGGGCCGCTTTGACAAAGCGCTCAACGACCTTCAAACCGGCCTGAAGGTGATGCCGGTGGGCGTGGCCGAAGCCGGGGCCTGGCGCTATGCGTTTGTCTATCAAATCGTGTCGCGCTGGCTGCCGGATGTGCCGGCGCAGGCCGAGAAGATTTCACGCCAGCAGGCGCGCGTCTCGATTTTGCGCCGCCACCTGGCCAACGTGTTCTATTGCACGCCGCGCGACGCCGGGCGTATTTTTGGATGGTCGGCCAAGGAAACGGCCGCAGCCTTTGCCAGCTTGGTCGAACAGGGAGAAGCCGAAAGCGGTGCAACCGTTGAAGGGGTGCGCGGCGAATGCGTGGTGGCCGTGCAGGGGCGCAGAGCACGCGCAAAGCGCCGCTAGAAAAAATTCTCTGTGCGTTTTCTTTTTGAATTTCGGTATAGCATCTTCCCGTTCGAGCAAGCAATTCTTGTGTTTAATACAAAGAATTCTGTATTCTGGCTTGCCCGATGTTCATTAGAATCGCAGTCCTATCGGCCAGCAACCGCGCCAGAGGAGCGTGTTGCTGTAACATTCTTTTGAAGGGCAAGCGAGGCGATGGATTTCGACGCGTGATCGCGCGATCACGGCAATCGCGCTCCCTCTTCAGTCTGATTCAACAAGCATCCTAGTGGTGATATCTTTGAATTACCGGGAGAGAGCGCGAAGAGTCTGAGCGCACATTGAAGCAACCTTGCAACCCGTCATGGGCGCGCCTAACACAGCCACCCCCGCCGCGTTTTTGCCTGGCTCGTCCATAGGCGTCTACGTCGTTGAAGCGCCTGCAAGCCGCGACTCGTTTGGCGCTACGGTATTTGCACGGCACTCAGGATCTGGCGATCCAGTCACGCTGCGCGTCTACGACACCGTGTTTGACGCCGGTGCGCCGCAGCCGACGGACGCGGTGCGCGAACGTTTTGCGCGCGCCGTGACAGGCATGGTGCGATTCCGGCACCCCCACATCGCCCGCATCTTCGACAGCGGCACGCACAGCGGGCACCCGCATCTGGCCCTGGAGCGCGCAGAGGGCGTCACACTACGCAAACGGCTGACCCGCAAAAAACGCCTCGCGGTGGTCGATGCCGTGCACATTGCCCGCCACCTGGCCGACGCGCTGCAGCACGCGCATGACAACAAGCATGTGCAGGCCAACCTTAACCCGGATAACGTGCTGCTGGTTAATGATGGACGGGTGTTGCTGTTCGACACCGGTTTGGCCGACGCGCTGCAAGCGGCTGATTTGAAGCAGCGCATAATTCAGCTGGGCGATGCACGCTTCATGGCTCCCGAGCTGGCTTCTGGCACGCAAGCCGACGCGCGCGCGGATGTGTTTTCGCTCGGCGCGCTACTCTTCTACATGCTGACTGGCCAGCCGCCGTTTCCAGCGGGCGACGACGGGTGCCCGAACGCGCCGCCAAATTTGGCCACACTAAGGCGAAGCGCGCCGGTCGCGCTGGCCGAGGTTGTGCGCAAAGCGCTGGCGCGCGATCCAAAAGACCGCTATGCGACGATGTATGCCATGCAGCGCGTGCTGACCACGGCGCTCAGTCAGGCACAAAGCGCGCGCAAAGCTTGGGTGGTTGGGGTCTGCCTCGTTGCCGCTGCGCTTCTGGCCGCGGCAGTGTTCGGTGCGCAATCCGGCCTGACCCAGCGACTTGCCACGAGATTCCCGTCCATCCTTGCGGCAACCATCACTGCCATGCCAATCGCGCTGGCCGCAACCGATACCGTGGCCGTTCGGCCAACCGCGACGGCGACGCACACAACAACGCCGACCGCCACGCCCACCGCGCAACCCACAGCAACGCCCACGACGACGCCGACGGCCACCCCCACCGCGCAACCCACAACTACACCCACCGCGACGCCGCGCCCCACCCTTGCGCCATCCGCAACACCGCCGCCACCGACTGAGCCCGCGCCAACGGCTACGCCGGAGCCTGCCACGCCGATCCCGGATTTGCCCATCACCACCGACCGGGTGCTGAACGCTTCATTGCGCACCGTCGTAGTCAGCGTCGAAGCGGAGCGCTGGGGCCGCCCAGAGGAATGGACCAAGGGCGATCGCAACCTCTGCGGCTACATCGACAGCGCGATCGATTCAGGCGGCGAACGGCTGTGGCGCTTCACGGTGCGGATCGCGCTGATCAACATCGGCAAGAAAGCCGTGCGCGTGCTGCCGGAGCGTTTTGTTCTGCGCGGACGAAACAGCCGGCCGATTCCCACCTGCGCCTCACAAGACACGCCGATTGACCTCGCACCGGGTCAACAGAGCGAGTTGATCTTCCGCACCTTCTTTGAGGGCGATCAATCTGCGCCTTATCGCATCGATACTGTCGCAAGCAATCAGGACGTGTGTTTCTCTCCGCTGGGCCGGCCCACTAATCTGAGTATGCCCAAGCTCTCATTTGGCGCGGTCGCCTGCTTGCGATGATGTACGCTTCAAGGAATGGCGTTGTACTTGGGCTGCCCGATGTGGGGGTTGAAAAGCTGGGCCGGTCCTTTCTATCCAAAAGGCACAAAGCCGCGCGACTATCTGGCGGCCTACAGCCGCCGCCTCAACACGGTTGAAGGAAACACCACGTTTTACGCGCTGCCAGACGAGGCCACGGTCATGCGCTGGCGCGATGAGACGCCGCCGGGCTTCAAATTTTGTCTCAAGTTTCCGCAAACGATCAGCCACCATCGCCGCTTGGTCAACGCAAGCGCGGAGACGGATGCATTTATTGAGCGGCTGGAGTTGCTGGGTGATCGCTGCGGGCCTTCGTTTCTCCAGCTACCGCCGACGTTTAGCGGCAAACATTTGCCCGCGCTGGCCGCCTATCTGGCAACGCTGCCCAAAACGCTTAAGCTGGCGGTTGAGCCGCGACACGCAGATTTTTTCGGCTCGAGCGAAGGCGACTTCGATGCCCTGCTGAGCCAACACAACGCCGCGCGCTGCATTTTCGACACCACTGCGCTGTTTGAGCTCCCGGCAACACACAGTACAGAGGTGGCCGCGGCGCAGGAGCGCAAGCCCAAATTTGCGGCGCGTCACACGCGCACCGGTCCGTTTGCGTTTGTGCGTTTTGTCGGCCAGCCCGAGCTAGAGGCCAACCGGCCGTGGATCGACGCCTGGGCGCGGCGCGTCGTCGACTGGTTGCAGGCTGGCGACGATATGTATTTTTTCTTTCACTGTCCCGACGACACCAACGCTCCGCGCCTGGCGCGCATGCTGCACGATATCGTCGACGCCAGCGTGCCATTGCCCGAACTTCCGGAATGGGGCGAGCCGACGCAGGGCAGTTTGTTCTAGGTCACTGAGCTCGAGTTTCACGCCTTGGCAGCGCCAGCGTTTGACCAGCGCCTACCACCAATCTTTGCGCGAACGGGGATCGAGATAGGCGCCGCGGTCGCGCACAGCTATTGTGACGATGCCGCTCTTGGCTGTGCCAATGCGTTGGTTGTTGCTCAAGCCCGGCAGGCTGCCGGTCGACCGCTTGCCGCCGCTGGTCTGCGCGCGGTATAGAGCCACCAGATTCGGGTCGACGCAGAAATTGGCCATGTGAATGAGATAGCCCGCCACGACGCTGTCCTGCCTGTAGTACACCAACGTGAGTTCCTCGACGCCCGCATACAACACCATCGCGTTGAAACCACCCCCGATGGTCGGACCGCGCTCGGGAATATAAATTGCCTCATCGGCGCCGGCGGCAAAGTCGATCACCGAGACGGGCCAGTCGTTGTTCACGCCGCCGCGCGTGCCATACGGCGGCGGCGCGCTTTCATTCCAGTTCCAGTCGTGGCGCTTGTAGGCGCGCGCAAATACCGACGTGCGGTTGGGCTTAAACACGCCGTGCAGCTTTGGCGCGAGCGGATCAGTGGCGCCGTTGTAATCGACCAGGCTCAGCGGCGCGCTGGTGGGTTCATAGCCAAGCACGGACAAACGCAAATCGGCGTTTTCATCGGTGAGCCGGTTGTCTTTGTAGTTGGCGCCGTCGATGGCGATCACGTCATAGCGCGCGCTTGAAAAAGTGGGGCAGCCATCGGCGCGCATCATCACAGGCAGAAAAATGCTAAAGCCATCGGCGCGGACCGTGCCGGCCGGGGCGGACAGCGTCGTCGCGGCAATCGCAGCGACGAGGCCTTTGCGCAGTGCGCGCTTGTTCAAAAACATGCCAGGCTTATAGCACGGCGCGCGCGCGGCAAACCGCCGCGAAACGCGCGAAAATCCGCCAGCCTTGCACGTGGGTCAAACGCCTGGCTGCCACCAGTCTTTGCGCGAACGCGGATCCATAAACACCCCGCGATCGCGCACGGCGATCGTCAGCGAGTTGCTGGCTGCCACGCCAATGCGCTGGCCGCCGCGCACGCCTGGCAGGCTGTTTGTGGCACGCCGGCCGCCGTTAAGCTGGGCGCGATACAAGGCGACGAGATTGGGATCGACGCACAGCCCCAGCATGTGAGCGACGTAGCCGTCACTCACGCCATCCTGGCGATGATAGGCCAGCGTCAATTCATCATCCGATGCGAACAGCACCATGGCGTTGAAGCCACCGCCGATCTGCGCCGCGCGCTGCGGCACATGCACGCCTTCGCCCGGCGTTGTGGCGACGTCAACAACCGTGGCCGGCCACTCGGCATTTGTGCCGCCACGCGCGCCATGCGGCGCCGGGGCCTCTTCGTTCCACTGCCATTCGAAGCGCCGATAGGTGCGCACAAACACCGGCGCGCGCGCGGGTGCAAATAGCGCGCTGAAATTTGGCGCACCCGGATCTGTGTCGCCGTTGTAGCCAACCAGCACCGGGGGCGCATCGGAAGGCGCATACCCCAGCACCGACAGGCGAAAATCGGCGTTCATGTCCGTGATGCGATTGTTTTTGTAAACGCCGTCGGCGCCGATCAGGCCAAAGCTTTCACCGGACGTCAAGCCGCAGCCATTCGCCGCGCGCAACGGGATGGCTGTGGCTGCAACCGCCGGATCGGGAATGACCGTTTCGGGCGGCGGCAGTATCGCCTGCTGTGATCGTTGCGGTTGTAGCGGTATCAGATCGGGAGTGGGCGATGGTTGCGCAGGCGCGCCCACTGTCGGCAACGGTGCAGCTGGCGCGACTTCGACGGGCGATGCAGCGATGGTTTTTTGCGTTGCCGTCAGAAGTTCCGAAGGTGCTGAAGGTGTTGCAGGCCGCGTTGTTGCGCTTGCCACCGGCACGGAGGTGCGTGTGGGCGCCAGAGCGATGATGAACACCGCTGGCGGCGCGGCATCGCCGGCGCGCAACCACATCCGCGCACCGACGAGCGTGACCGCGACACCCAGAACAAGCAGCGCCAGCATGCGCAATCGCAAAACCCCTCGCATCAGAAAACGCTTATAGCACGGCGGGCTGAGGTGCGCGTCAGGCGGCGACGAACACATAGCGCCCGGCCCGCGCATCGTCGCGCCAGGGGGCGCCCGCATAGTCGCCAAATTCGGCATGAACTGAAAACCCGTGCGCGTGCAGCAGGTCACGGCAGGCGGCGCTGTCGCGCACGCGCACATCAAACGTCTCTTCGTGTTGCTCGATCAAGCGCTCGCCACGCCAGGATTCAAACTGCCACCTTACGCGCCACAGCGCACTCGTGAGCGGTTGCGACACGGTGTATTTGCGATAGTCCACCTCGCCGATTCTGCGCGTGCTGGCCAGGGTGCGCGCATGCGCCGTGCGCCCGGCTGCCAGGGCGAAATCGCCGATCAGGCGGCCGCCGGTGCGCAGGTGCGCGCGCATCCGGTCGAGGCTGAGCGCAAGCGTTTCGTCGTCAAGCAAGTACAGCAGGTGGCAGGCTGCGATTGCGTCAAACTGGCGGCCCAGATCGAGTGTGTGTGCATCACCCGGCAGCACGGTGAGCAGCGCATCATGCGTGGTGTCATCGGCGACGCGACCCAGCAAAATCATGCGCATGGCGGCCGAAGGCTCAATGCACCATACGCGCAAGCCGGCTTCGGCCAAAAACATGGCGGCGCGGCCGGTGCCGGCGCCGACATCAAGCACATCGGCGTCCGGCGCGGTGTGGCGCAGCACCAATGACGCGTGGCGAAGCGGCTCGGGATCGTCGTGATCGAACAGGTCGTAAAAGTGCGCGATGTGCTGATACACGATGTGGTTGCGTGCGCCTATGGGCGCGGTTTTTTGGCGCCCGTGGCCGGCAACAGCGGCGCAGCCCGCACTGCGGGATCGGGCGCAAACGACGGCTCAAGCACTTCGTTGGTCTTGATGAGCGGCGCGCCAAACGAAATGGGGCGGCGGACGGCCGAGGTGAGCAAGCCTCCATCGCCCGGGCGGGAGCCAAGATAAATCACATCGCCCAGGCGCCCGGTGATGTCATATTCGACGATGGGCCGGCGCAGGTCAATGCCGAGCTTGCGGCAGCCGTTGGTGCCGGCCAAATCTTGCTCCACGCCGACGCTCCAGTTGCCGGCGCACAGGCCGGGCCGATGGGTGTTCAAGAATTCGGCTTGATTGGTGTGCTCGGCGCGGATGAACACCTGTTCCCAGCGCAGTTCGACATCGTAGACGCCGGGCGACGGGATGATCGGCGAGAGGCCGCGAAAGACAAAGCGGCCCTCGACGCGCATGCGAAGCTTGGGCATGCTGCAGCCGCCGTCGGCGAAGGCGGTGATGATCTGGCTGAAGCGGCCGGCTTCGATGACGATTTCGCGGCGCGCAAACGGCCCGCCCGGATACGGCTCACAGCCGGCGCTGCTCCACACCCCGCCAAAGTCCGGGCCGGTGGCGCGCTGTGCGGCGGATGCGGTCTGAGCGGACAGCGCGGCAAGGATTGTCAAAACACCGGCCAGCGCCACAGTGAACATCCGGTTTAGTCGCTTCATGTGATCACCTGAGAGCAATTGTATCGGCTTGACGACGCGCGCCCTCAGGCGAAAGATGCGCGTGGGTTATAGAAGCCGGATTGGCAGGTTGGCGACCTGCCAGATCCGGCATTTGTAACCCACATAAACACACCAGGGCGTGTCCTATGGAACACGCCCTGGTGCCTAGAACTCATCCTAAAATGTGGACTCCACCTTGCTTGCGCACCTGAAACGTTGGCCAAAAAGGCGGGGCCCACATTTTCAGGATGAGTTCCAACGTTCGGCGCTATGCTGGATTTACTTTCGGCGGCGCCGGACGATCACCAACACGCCGGCGCAACCCAGTGCCAGCAACAGGCTGGCTGCGCCAGCCGCCACCGCAATGTTTCGCAGCGCAGCCGACCGCGCATCGCTGGCGCGCGCACCCGCCTCTGGCGCAGTTACTTGTGCATCGACACGGGCGCCGTCTGCATCTGTCGCGACAGCTGCAGACGGCTCGCTGACGGCCGCTTGCTCAGACACCGGCACAGACTTGGCCGAAGTCGCCGCGTCCGCAGGCTGCGCTGCGGCGCTGTCGCGCACGGCTTCGACCGCCGACGCCAGCGCCTCTTGCGACGGGTTCGACTGCGACGGCTGTGGCAACACACCGGATGCCGCTGATCCAGGCGCGACTGGAATGACATTGCCTGGCACTACCGACACCGCGCCATTTCCGCCCTGCGCAACGCCCAAAGGGGCAATCGCCACGCCGTTGGCCGACGCAACCGGCACGCCGCCGGAGACGCCAATCGCCTCAACCGGCGCAACCACTGCCAGCGGAACGATGGTTACCAGCGCCGGGCCGTAGACGTTGCTCTGGCCGTTCAATTCGATTTCCTCGATCCAGTAGCGCGCCGTGGCGCCGCCATTGGGATCGACGAACTCGTAGCTGGCGCCACTGACGCCGCGCGCGACGATCAACTCGGTGCTGACGCGCACCGCATCCGCACGGCTGGCTGTATTGGAGCGCAGCACGTGGAAGCCCAAAGCATTCTGCTCAAGCGCGGTGCGCCACGACACAACGACGCCGCGCTCGCTCAGCTTCGCGCTAAACGAATCCAATGTCACCGCGGTCGGGTTAAACGGATTGGTCACCACGTTTGACGACAGATCGACGCCCTGGCCCGGGTTCAAAACCGTGGCCATGTTGCGAATGACCAGCACCGAGCCCGGAATCGTGGTTGCCTGGAAGCTGACCATCACCGAGCCACCGGGCGCGATGTTCAAACCGCTCCACACCAGGCTGTTGCCCGCAAGCGTGGCAGCCGGCGTCGCACTGCCATCCACATAGCGCGTGCCTGCCGGAATCGGATCGGTGATCACCACACCTTGCGCCAGCGTGTCGCCGATGTTGCGCACGATGATCTGATAGCCGATCGTCTGATTATTGCGGACAAAGCCAGGGTTGAGCGTCAGCTTTTCGACCGTCACGATGGTCGGGCGCCAGATGCCCGCGTCCAGCGTCGGGTTGAACTCGCCCGGCTGCAGCACCACCACACCGCTTGCGCCGGTGGCGATGCCGACATCGCTGTCGTTGCTGATTGTGCCGGTGTTCTGAAGCGTCCATGTGTAACCCGACGGCAAGCCAAAGCTCACCGAATACGGCACACCGGAAGTCAGCAGCACAAACTGGTAGTAGCCCACGTCATTGGTCGTCGTCGTGCTCACCGGCACGCCATTGGCGAACAGCGTCACAGGCACGCCAGGCACAGGCGATTCACCCACGTCCTGCACGCCATCATGATCAATGTCGAGCCAGACGTAGTCGCCCAGGCCGGCGGGCATAATCACGCCCATGTCAATGGTGGGCACACGATCACCGGTCACAATTACGATCGGCGCGCTCTGCCCGGTAACCGGGTCGAAGTCGCTGTCGGCGCCATCGCCACCGGTCGGCACATCGCGCGGCGAGATCGTCGACGCCGGCGGCAGCGAGGCCAGATCGACCGCCACCTGATAGGTGCCCGACACCAGATTGGTAAACGTGTAGTAGCCCGGGTTGCCAAGCGGATCTGGGCTGGTGCGCGTGACCGAGAAGACCTGCCAGTTGCCAGTAACGCTAATGTAGAGCGTCACCGTCACGCCGTTCATGCCATACACCGGCGCCTCATTTTGCACGCCGTCGCGGTTGGCGTCGCGCCAGACATAGTTGCCCAGGCTGGCAGGCTGCCAGATGCCGAAATCGACGGTCGGATCGGTTGTGGTGGCTGTGGCGTCATCGACGGTGTTATTGGCCTGCCCACCCACTGAACCGGGCGTCAGCACGACCGCACCGCTGCGGATTTCACCATTCGGCTGCGCAACGACACCATTGTCATTGTCATCGCCGTTTAGATTTGGGTCGTTCTCCTGGCCGGGACCGCTGCTGCCGGCAAAGGTCGGCGGCGGCACGACACCCACGGTATACGAGCCCGCAGCAAGGCCGGTGAATGTGTACACCCCGCCGGCATCCGTCGGCATGGTCGCGATCAGCGTGCCGGAGATGTTGTACAGATTGACCGTCACGCCCGGGATCGGCGCTTCAGTGGGGTCGAACAAGCCGTTGTTGTCCACATCGTTCCAGACGACATTGCCCAGGATCAGGCGGTAGAAGCCAAAGTCGATCGAGTAATTCGAGTTGCTGTCGCCATCGGCAAACGGATCGGAGGCGGGCGCGTCGTCGTCGACCGGCTCGCCGTAGAGCGAGAGCGCCACGGCGCGGCTGGCCACGATGCCGCCAATCTCGATGCCGTTGTCGTCACGGTTGACGTCGTTGTTCGGGTCAAGCGACGTGGGCGAACTGCTGCGATAGCTTTCCAGCGGGCCGCCTGCGTTGAAGTTGCTGGCAGGCAACACCACCACATAGGCTCCCGCGCGCAAGTCGGTGAAGGTGTAGTAGCCGCTGGCATTGGTTGTGGTCATCCCCAGCAGCGTGTCCACGCCGGGCGAGTACGAGCCGTTGCTGTCGGTGTCGGCATACAGTTCAACAGACACGTCCGAGACGCCGGTGCCCAGGCTGGAAGCCGGGCCGTCGTTGTCGAGGCCATCGTTGTTGGTGTCGAACCACACGCGGTTGCCAAGCGAGAGGTTCACCAGATAGACGCCGGCATCGATGTTCGGGTTGTGCTCGCCAGCGTTGAGATAGACAGGCCCACTCGTGCCGAGGTCGCGATCGGCATCGCTGTTCGCCGGGTCATCTACCGAGCCAGCCTGTGTCGTCCACGTATAGCCGTTAGGCAACGTAAACTCGACGTAGTACCGGCCTTGGATCAGATGGGTGAACGAATAGTAGCCCGGGTTGCTGCCAACTGGGTTGTTGGCCGTCTGCGTCACCGCCAGCTGACTCCAGGATTCGTCCGGCTGTTGCAGATAGAGCGTCACCGTCACGCCATTCAGGCCGCTCAGCGCCGGCTTGTTCTGCACGCCGTCGCGGTCGGCGTCGATCCAGACGTAGTTGCCCAGGGAGGCCGGGCGCCAGATGCCAAAGTCGACCGTCGGATTTTGCGTAGTGCCGGTGGCACTGTTAACGTTTGGCTCGTCAGCAGGCGTCAGCGTGACAGCATTGCTGCGAATCTCGCCGCTCGGCTGCGTGGTGATGCCGTTGTCGTTGTCATCACCGTTCAGCTCGGGGTCGCTCTCCTGGCCAGCGCCCGTGCTGCCGATGTACCCGGCGGGCGGCATGAGGCCAACCACATAGGTGTCCGAAAACAGGCCGGTAAACGTGTAGTAACCGCTGGCGTCGGTTGTTGTGGTCATCAACACCGTCGCGCCGGTGACGTCGTAGAGCGTCACAAGCACGTTCGGCACAACCGGTTCCAACACATCGACGTTGCCATTGTTGTTCAGATCTTCCCAAACCAGGTTGCCCAGCGTCAAACGGTAGAAGCCGAAGTCGATGCTGAGATTGGTGTGCACACTGGCGTCGCCGTCGTTGACCGGCTCGCTGGCATAGACCATCGTGAATGGGCCGCTGGCCACGCTGCCGCCGATGCCCGGCACAACCGCCGGAATCGGCGAGCCATGGTCACGCTGGTTCAGATCGCTGTCACCAGAAACCGTCGGCGTGCTGTTCAGATACGAAACCAGCACACCGGTGTCGGTGAAGTTGCCGGCAGGGATGATCACGATGTAGGTGCCGCTGATCAGGCCGGTAAAGGTGTAGTAGCCGCCGACGTCGGTCAGCGTGGTGCTGTAGAGCTCGTCCACGCCAAGGGTCACCGAGTTGTCATCATTGGTGTCGCGATAGAGCACCATCGTCACGCCGGGCACGCCCGTCCCCAGCGCGCCAGCAGCGCCGTCATTGTCGATGCCATCGTTGTTGGTGTCGAACCACACGCGATTGCCCAGGCTGAGCGGGCGCCAGATGCCGGCGTCGATGTTCGGGTTGACGGTGTTCCATGCCAGCGCGATGGCGTTGGTTGAACCTGCGCCCACGTCGGTCACATTGCTGTCCTGATCGCTGGAGAGCAGATCGGTGTCCACGCTGCTCGTGATCTGGCGCGTAAAGGTGTAGCCTGGCGATAAATCAAACACAACGCTGTAGGTTGCGCTGATCAAGCCGCTGAACGTGTAGTAGCCGCTGGCGTTGGTCTGCATCTGGGCGACTTGCGTGACGCCGCTGAACAGCGTGACGGTGATGCCCGGCATGCCAGGCTCGCCCGAATCCTGCAGGCCGTTGTGATTCAGGTCGTCCCAGACGAAGTTGCCCAAGCTGGCGAAGACGTTGATGCCGCCATCGATGGTCGGGTTGTGATCGCCGGCCAACAACGTGACAGGAGCGGTCGCGCCAGTGACGCGATCGACATTGCTGTCGGTCGTGACCGGGCCGGTCAGCGCCAGCGTCCAAGTGTAGGGCAGCCCCGGCGGCAGCGTGAAGCTGACATAGTAAGTGCCCGGCAGCAAGCCGGCGAATTCATAGTAACCGGCGTTGTTGGTCGCTTGCGTGACGGATTGCACCCAGGTGTTGCCGAGCGCGTCGCTGACAAAGAGCGTGGCGGTGATGGCGGGCACGCCATCTTCGCCGATGTCCTGCTGGCCGTTGCCGTTGTCATCGAACCAGATCGTGTCGCCCAGCGAAGCCGGGTCATACACGCCGGCGTCGATGTCAGGCTCTTTCTCGCCATAGCCAAGTGTGAACGCGTCGGTTTCACCCGTGTGCCCGCCCTCTGTCACATCGCTGTCTGTGGCGTCGGCATCAGGGTTGGCCGGCGAGCCCACGGTCAGCGTGAGCGTGCCGGGCAGCTCGAAGCGCACGGTATAGCCAGTGCCGCTGACCAGGTTGGTAAACGAATAGTGGCCGGTCGAGTCGGTGAACGTGGTGCTCACCACTCCGCTGTTTTGCAGCAGCGTGACGGTTATGCCGGGCACGCCGGTTTCACCCGCGGCGTTGTCCTGCACGCCGTCGTGATTGCGGTCATACCAGACATAGTTGCCCACCTCGGCCGGGATGAACAGGCCGAAATCGAGCGTGGGCTGCGTGCTGGTGGCGGTCGCTGTCACGACCGTCGGCTCGCTGCCGGGTATCAGCGCAAACTGCGCGCTGCGCACCACGCCGCTCTGGCCGAGCGTGCCAAACACGCTGCCGTGATCGCGGTCCTCGCCGCCGAGCGTGTTGTCTTCGGCGATGCCGGGCTCATACGGTCCGACGTCGCCGTTGACGCCGGTGCTGCTGGTCATGCCGACCAGGCGGCCCGCGCCGGTGAAGTTGCCGGCCGGCAGCACGATGCGATAGGTGCCGCTGGCTAGACTGGTAAAGGTATAGAACCCCTGAGCGTTCGTATTGGTGGTGGAGATGACCGAATCGCTATTGTCCAGCAGTTGCACGGTCACGTTGTCGAGCGCCGGCTCACCGGCATCGACATCGCCGTCGTTGTTCAAGTCTTCCCAGATGCGGTTGCCAAGAACCAGCTTGTAAAAGCCAAAGTCGATCGTCTGGTTGCTGTTGTCGTCACCGGTGGGGTCATTGCCTTCGTTCCCTTCGGTGCGCGGCTGGACCTCGGCCTCCAGCCGGAAAGGCGCGCTGGCGACGACGCCGCTGGCGCTGCCCATGGCGCCGATTTCGAAGCCATGATCGCGATTGTTGTTCGCGCCATTGATGCTGGGCACGGTTGTCGCCGTGCTGTTGCGATAGTTTTCAAGCGCGCCTCCGCTTTGGAAGTTGCTGGCGACGATGACCACCATGTAGCTCGTGGCCTGGTTGTAGGACGGCGCAAGCTGGGTGAATGTGTAGTAGCCGTCGGCGCTGGTTTGTGTCGTCGAGATCAGCGTATCGCCGCTGCTATAGACGCCGTCGGTGTTCGTGTCGCGATACAGCGCCATCGCCACGCCGGGCACGTTTTGCTCACCGATGTCAGCGATGCCGTTGTTGTTGGTGTCAAACCAAACGCGGTTGCCCAGCGCCACGGTGGTGTAGTAACCGAAGTCGTAGCTATAGTTGGTCGCGCCAGCGCGGCCAAAACGATCGATGATGACATGCATGCCGCCCAGCACGGCCGCGTCGCTGTCGGTGTCGTCGCCGCTGGCGCTGTTGCTGATCACGCCGCCGCCGTTTTGCTGCGTCAGCACATAACCGGCAAGCGTGACTTGCGCCGGATCGACGGTCAGCGTAAATGCGTCGCCATACAGAATTGCATCGGTGAAGACGCGGTTAGCGCCAACCGTGACGGTTGAATCGTTGGTGAAGTAATACTCGCCCGACGCATCGGTTGTTGCGGTCATCTGCGCGCCACTGGCCAGCGTCAATGTGACGACCACGCCGGAGATGCTCGTTTCCCCGAAGTCCTGAAGCCCGTTGGCGTTGATGTCGTACCACACGCGGTTGCCGATGCGCAGCGGCATCCAGATTCCGCCGTCGAGCGTGGGCGTGTAATGCTCAGCTTGCACAATGTCCGGAATGCCGGCCGGCGTCTCGGTGATCGCGGTCGTCACAGAAACCAGGTTGCTGTGGCCCAGTGTGCCGGTCTGCGTCAGCACATTGCTGTCGCTGAACGTGTTGCTGTTTTGCAGCGGCAGCGTCCAGGTCATGCTGCTGTCGAGCGTGATGTTCAAGCCGCCGGGCAGCGTCAGGCCGGTTCCCATCTGCGGCTGGAAGGTGGCGTAGTAGTCTTGTCCATCCAGCAGACCGTTGAACTGGTAGTAGCCGTTGCTATCCGTCGTGGTCGAGCGAATGTAATCGCCGTCGGCCTCATAGAGGTTCACAGTCACATTCGGAATGCCCGGCTCGCCCGCATCCTGCACGCCATCGTGATCAATGTCGAACCAGACGTAGTCGCCCAGGCCCAGGCTCTCGACTTCGATGCCCACCCGTGGCGGCTGCGCGGCGAGATAGCTGTCGTCGTCCACGCGCTGACCGCCAAAGCCAAAGGTGTTCCAGGCCACATTGCCGTCGTCGTTGTTGCCAAACTCGCCATCGACGCCGCGCGTGGCGCCGGGCGCATACAAGGGCGCTTTGGTCAGAATGTCGAAGTTAACTTGATTCAAGCCCGTGAGCACCACCGTCGGGTCGAACTCAACTTTGAAGGACTTGGCGTCGGATGACCAGGTTGTCGTCCAGCCTGGCGCGCTGCAGCCAACCGGTTGCGGCGGCGCATTTGTGCCGAACAAGTTCGGCAGGTTGGCGCTGTCGGTGCACGGCTTCTGCGAGTTGCTGTAGTAGATCGTGATCGGCGCGGTTATCGTAATCGGAGATACCGCGCTCGGATCTGTAATCGGCGTGCGCGCGCTGATCGTTGGCGTGACCACGAGCGGCCCGTTCCACTCCACCGCCCAGGCGCTGCCGCGCGGCGTCTGCGTGCGCTCGCCGACATCGCCGACAAACGGCAGCACATCGACGACTTGAATCCGGTTGAGCGGCACGTTGCCGGCGTTCTTGACGATGAAGCGATATTCGATGTCGCCACCCTGCACAGTACGGCCGACGATCGGATCGCCGCTCCAGTCCGTGTCGAGCTGGCCTTTGACAAACTTGCGCGATTCCATCACCGCCAGCGTAATCACCACATAGGGCACGGCAGTTGCGCCGCCGCTGTTGCCACAGAGGGTCTCGCTGAAGTCGCTGTCGCCGTCGAGATCATACACATCCGTGACCACCGGAGAATTGCACAGCCGCGCATCGTCGGCCGGTTTCGGAAAGTAAACCGCTTCGTTGTGATACGCGCCAGGCGCCGTGCCAGCTTTGACCGTCGTGGTGAAGTTCACCACAAAACTATGCTGCGGGGCGACTGTGACGGTGTTCGGCCATGTGTAGCGCACTAGCGTGCGGCCGGTGCCGCTGTAATTGGCCGTGACCAGCACAGTCGGCGCAGTCAGCGCGGCCGAGACAATGGCGCTGCCGGCTCCAAGGCCGCTGTTTTGATACGGGCCGCTCGACGACTGGCTGCCGTTGTTCATCCACGGCTCCATGCCGCCGAAATCCAGTTCTGCGGGCAACAAGTCGGCGATCACCGGGCCGCTGATCGGATCCAGTGCGGCGTCGTTGTTGGTCAATTTAACTTGAAAGCGCACTTCACCGAGCGGGCCGGTGGGGCTGCCGCTGAGCACGCTCTTGCTCAGCTGCGGCAGCGGATTGGGATCCACAACCAAGGTTTGGGCTGTGGCGGTGAGAACAGCAGCGTTGCTCGCCGTCGATGTGATCGCGTTGGTAATCCATTCGCCCACAGTCATCACGGAGCTGTCGCGACCCGGTGAGACAAACTGGCCGAACAGCGTATTCGCGCCGGCATTGTCATAACCCACCGGCAGCGACTCCCATTCCCAGACCACCTGCGTGATGGTTTCGGCGCCCGGCAGATTGAGCAAGGTATA
This sequence comes from Chloroflexota bacterium, assembly GCA_031368515.1. Lineage (GTDB taxonomy): Bacteria > Chloroflexota > Anaerolineae > J036 > Brachytrichaceae > CANJQH01. Next base: position 17,819 of record JANMNW010000298.1, on the reverse strand, counting down.
GCTGGAATATGGATTGTTCTCAGGATAAGGGTTGTCGTTGTATGCGCGGAAGTAGTTGCTCCCGTTCGATACTGGAATCGCGCAGGGATACCCCGAAAACGTCACATCGCCGCCTGACGGGCAGGTGCCGCTACTCGTGTAGAACGTGAGCGTAGGCGTGACGATGTTGTCCGGGTCAAGGTCGGGGTCCCAGCCATTGCTCGGGCGCGCGATGCCCTCAAGCCGAAAGTTCGACGGAATGGTGTCCGTGAGCGTATAGGTCAGCACCGGCGTGTTGCCTTCGTTTCTGAGACCGATGGCATAGGCGCGCTGGCTCGGGCTGTTGACCGCCGCTTCGGACGGGGACGTCTTTGTCAGCTTGGGGTTGGCCACTTTGGGGCCGATCAAGAACGGCACCGCCACAGTGTCGGTCTGCACAGTTCCGCCCACCGGCGTGTAATTTACGTAGCCGGTGTTGGTGTAGGTTTCGCCTTGGTTGAATGTGCCAGATGGGAACGCGAGTTTAAATTTCACGGTGCGGCAGGCGTTGTACTGCACAGTGGATGTCGGCCACGCGGTGGTGTCCCACATGATTGTGCTGCTGGTGACCGATGTCGGTGCGGGTTTGCCGCTGCCGGGCACATAGGTTGCGCCTGCGGGCAGGCTTTCAACATAGGAGACATTGGTCGCGTTCAAGCCGCCGGGGCCGGAGTCTGTCGGGCATAGACGAATCCTGAACGGAACCGGGTCGTCAAGCGGCAGCGTGCTGGTTGGAATGCCGATGGACTTGATCGCGTTCATCTTGTCCGACGCGGTGATGATCACCGGCGCCGACGCGAAGCGCGCTGTGATCGGCCCGCGTGATGTTGTGCCCGCAGCCGTGTTGGTAATCACCGTGCCATTGGGTGTGGTGCCGTTGGGCGCGCGCACGCGCAGCGTCAGTTCGCCGGTGCTGCCGCCTTCAATAGATGACTTCAGCGTCCATGTCACGAGGCGGTTCACCAGGTCGACCTGCGGCGCGATGGTCGGGTGCAAGAGCGCGCCTGGACCGTCGGCAAACACGCTGCCGATTGTGTTGGCTAGATTGCTGTCAAGGGTGTCGGTTACTACCACATTCACGCATGTATCGGCGGCCAACGTCGCCGAACAAGTGAAGTTGATCTTGTAAGTGAATTCTTGTCCCGACGGCGTAGTCGTAACCGAGGGGATTTTTGAGTCGAGCACAAAATCGCCATCCCCGGCCGCCGCTTCCGCCACGTGTGGCGCGCCAGTCACCGGCGCGAGCGCCACAGGCTGAAATACGCTTACGACCGCGCCGCCCAGCACAGCGGCAAATTGCGCACTGGCTAGAACAATACGAAGTGCCTTGTTTCGAAGGCTGTGCGATGCGGGCCGCTGAAGATGGGACAGTGATTCAGTCATGTAAAACAATCCTGCGTTGAGTGCCGACGATGGCCCGGCAATCGTCATTCGGTGATTTTTTCTCGACGTACGTCACTGTGTTTAGCGGAAGTTGAGGCCTGCTGCTGCGCCCTTTGGCCCGATTCACGCCTACATAGTTTTGTGCAGCGTCATTGTTGCCATACAGAAAGCACAAAGTTTGCTCAGAAATACAGAATGGCGGTGCGCAATAATTGAGCTGGCAGCCGTATGGGGTGGTCACATCCGCAGAATTTTGGAGCGAATAAGGGCATCTACGAAAAAACACGGAGGTCGATGTATGCGTCACATCGACCTCCGTTTCTGTGGCTATTCATACCGCTGCTATACCCGTTTGCGCCGCTGGCGGATGGCCCAAACTGCGCCGCACAGCATCAGCACACTCACCGCTGCCACCGCCGGACCAGCGGCCGCAGGCGCCGCTGTCGCGCCGGTGACGCTGGCCCGTTTTGGCACACTCAACTGGCTGGGCTCGCTTGCGCCGCGCACCACGCCGGCTTGCCGCTGCTGCCCGGCAATCACCGCCGCCGAGGTGGGCGCCGCCACAGCATTGACACGCTGCTGCGCTTCCGTCAGCGCGGCCAATTCGCTAGCACTGGGTTGCCCGGACAGCACAGGCGCTTGCGCTTCTTCTGGCTGAGTAGCCTGTGCAGTTGCGGGCGCTTGTGCACCATCCGCAGCGTGCCCTTCGGCCGCTGCCTGCGGAATGGCAAATGGTTGCGCAGCGGGAATCGGATTAACGGGCTGCATGATCGACGCGTTGCCCGGCACCACGCTCTGACCGTGCGCAGGCGCAACACCGCCCACAATTGCAAGCGACGCGCCGGGTTGGGCGGCAACTACCTGCCCGCCCAGCTGCATCGACGCATCGCTCAGCGCCGTGCCGCCAGCAAGAGTGGCCACCTGTGCCGGACCATACACGCGCGTTGCCCCGCTCAGCTCAATCTCTTCAATCCAGTAGAACGAGCCGGGGATTCCATTGGCATCAACCAGCTCATACGTCCCGCCTTGCGGCCCCAGCGCTGCAATCAGCGCTGAGTTAACGCGGGTCGCACCGGCGCGGTCATTTGCGTTCGACCGCAGCAGGTTGTACCCCAGAGCGTCGCGCTCCAGTGAAGTGTGCCAGCGCACCAACACCCCGCCCTGACCCATCACGGCGCTGAAGAGATCCAGCGATACAGCTGTTGGAGCCAGCGGGTTTAGCACTTGATTCGAAGCCACAGTCACACCCGGAAGATTTGGGCTCGACAACTGCGCTTGATTGAGAATGATCACCGTGCCGGGGCTCAACGACACGCGCACTGCAAACGTCATCGTCACGGATTGCCCAGCCGCCAGCCTCGCCACTCTGTAAACAGCGCCGGTGACGGTGCTATCAATTTGGATGTCCGACCCGCCGCTGGCCGCCACAAACAGCGTGCCGAGCGGCGCGCTATCCGTAACAATGACGTTAATCGCGACACTCGAGCCGATGTTGCGCACGAATAGCTGATAGGTAATCAGCTGCCCGGGCCGCACCGCTCCCGAAACAGAACTGGCTTTCAAGAACTCAAGCTGGGTGGCGGCGATATAGCCCGTGTTGTCGCGTGCGCTTCCTCCAGGCGACACAAGCACCTGCGTTGGATCGTTGCCATCGCCGTTCACGTTGGTCGTCAGGCCAAATCCGGCCGGAATGCTGTTCTGATCCACATCGACCACGGCCCAGCCCGCGTGCACGGAGCGCGAGAAAGCGCCGCTGGCATTTGTGGTGACCAGATAGGTCATGCCCTGGCTGTCAATGATGGTGACAGGAACATTGGCCCATCCAATGTCAATGTCACTCTGAAACTGACCATCGCCATTCACGTCGTTGTAGACCACACCCTGCACGAATTGCAGTGTGTAGCCTGTATTGTCCGTTGCGACGCCGCCCGCGGGCACTGTAACGATTGTCGGATCCGTGCTGCCAGTCGTTAGCGATGCACCGGCAGGCAACTGATCGTCGTTCACATCAACCGTGGCAAGCCCGGAAGGCACCGTGCTTGAATACGTGCCATTGATATCGGTGCTCAACACATGTGGCGCACCCAGCGAGTCCGTAACAATCACAGTGATGCCGGCCAGGGGCGTATCGATGCCCGGCGTGTAGGGGCCATCGCCATCTCGATCGATGTACACAACGCCTTGCACCACGCCACGCGGTTGATATCCATCATTGCCCGCGGTGGAGAGCTGCCCCGGCTGCATCGTCACCGTCGTCGGATCGCTGCCCGCTGTCTGCACATGACCGGGCGGCAGCGTCGTCTCATCAATGTCGACGACCGCGTCGCCGCCAAGCACCGTTGCCGTGTAATTGCCGCTTGCGTCGGATGTGACTGTTTGCGTGTTGCCCACGCGGTCGGTGATCACGACCGAAACGTTGTTCAGGTTCGGCTCTCCGCCATCTTGTTTACCGTTGCCGTTCGTGTCCACAAACACGTGGCCGACCAGCAAGCCTTCCTGCCGATAGCCAAAGTCGGCCGTGGCATTGTCCTCGCTAGGGCCGAGGTTGATCTGCAGCGGCAAGTTTGCAGTTGTCAACAAGCTCGCAGCGGGCAAAGTCGCCGCATTCACGGTTACGGTGTAGATGCCTCCGGTTAACCCATCGAAACGATACGCCCCGTTTGTGTCCGTAGTGGTCGTCAGCACGAAGCCGCTGCTAAATGTCAGTGTCAGTTCCACGCCGTTCAATCCAGGTTCACCACTATCACGCAGGCTGTTGCCGTTGTAGTCGTTCCAAACCAGGTCACCAATCTGGGCTGCGCCGACAAACCCAAAGTCCGCATCCACGATGTTTCCCCCGGAAGTCAACACCACCCCTGTCTGCCCATCCAACGTCACATCGCGCTCCGCTGTGGCCGTTACCCCCACCGGCAGCGTGCCGGCCTGAACTGTCACAGTGTATGTGCCGGGTCGCAGACCCGTAAAGTTGTATACACCGTTTGCGCCGGTGGTGCGCGTCGCCACCAAGCCGCTCGAATCGCCCAGCTCAATCACCACGCCGGCGATGCCCGGCTCATTGGCCGACTGCAGCCCGTCGGCATTCATGTCAAGCCACACGGTGTCGCCAATGCGCGCCGGCAGAATGTAGCCGTTATCGTCGCGCGCACTGCCGCCCGATGGCACCGTCACCGTCGTCGAATCTGTCGTGCCCGTTGTGGTCACGTAGCCGGGAGGTAATGTGGCATCGTCTACATCGACAATCGTGGCTCCGCTCGGCACTGTGGCCGTGAAGTTGCCGCCGCTGTCGGTGGTCACGGTCAGGGTCATACCCAATGCATCCGTAACAACCACCCGAACACCCGGAAGAGGCGTGTCGACGCCCGATGAGAATGAACCGTTGCCGTCAACGTCGGTGTAGATCACACCCAACACTTGGCCGCGCGGCTGGTAACCGTCATCGCCAAGGCTCGTCACACTGCCTGCCGGCGCGTTCACCGTGCTCGGATCAACGCCCGCCGTCTGCACGTATCCCACTGGCAGAGTGGCTTCAACCACATCCGCCGTCGTGCTGCCCGCAGGCACCGTTGCCGTGTAGTTGCCGCTCGCGTCCGACGTCACCGTGCGCGTCACACTCAGCGCGTCCGTGATCACCACCGACACACCGCTCAGGTTGGGCTCTACGCCATTCTGCGCTCCGTTGCCGTCGGTGTCCACGAACAAGTGTCCGTAGACCGTCGCCTGCGGCTGATAGCCGTCGCTGCCGATGTTGCTCAAACCACCCGTCACGGCGTTCACCGTGCTCGGGTCGCTGCCCGCCGTCTGCACGTAACCCACCGGCAGCGTGGCTTCAACCACATCTGCCGTCGTGCTGCCCGCCGGCACCGTCGCCGTGTAGTTGCCGCTCGCGTCCGACGTCACCGTGCGCGTCACACTCAGCGCGTCCGTGATCACCACCGACACACCGCTCAGGTTTGGCTCGACGCCGTTCTGCGCGCCGTTGCCGTCGGTGTCGATGAACAGGTGCCCATAGACTGTGCCGCGCGGCTGATAACCGATGCGATCTGTCGCGTTGACGCCTTCCAGCGCATTGCTAGTTTGCACGGCATTGGCAGTGGTCAATGCATAGCCCGCCGGCACGCTGGCGGGAACAACGGCCACCGTAAATGGTCCAGGCGGGACTGTCACAGAGAAGCTGCCATTCACATCCAACGATAGCGTGATCGGAACGCCATTGCTGGGGGTGATTACAACCTGAACAACGGACAGACCTGCTTCCGCACCGTCCTGCACAGCGTTGCCGTTCAGATCGGCAAACACCGTTCCCGTCACGATTGACGGCGTGAGCGCAGTCGTATCCTGAGACTGGGTCAGCGGATTGGTCAGTGTCAAGTTGCCTTGCGGTATCAAACTCACCGCATTCGTCACCGCACCCGTCGTGGACAGATCAATCGTCACTTGAACAGTGAACGTGATCGTGCCGGCTACCGGCAAACCGACCAGCACACCCATGTTCCCAGTGCCGCTATTTCCTCCACAAACCGCCCCGGCTGACGCTTCACATATCCATGTCGGCGACAAAAGAGCTGACGGCAACACATCGTTCACAACAAGCGCGGGCGCATTGCTCGGTCCGAAGTTGGACACAACGATGGTGTAGGTGATCGCCGTTCCGGGAATAGCCGTAACGTTGTTATCCGTTTTTGAGATCCCGATATAAGCTTGCGGTGAAAGGGTGTTGGTCACGACATCGCTGTTATCTTCCGGGGTCGGATCGACCGTATTCCCGGGCAATGCCACTGCTGCGCTGTTTACCAGCAAACCTACGGCATTGGGATTCACCAGGCCTTCCACCTCGACAGTGATTGCACCGCTGGGTTCCAGAGTGATTGTGGTGCTGACTGTCCCCATGCCAGAAGTCACGGCGCATGCGTTTAGACCGCTTCCGGTGCACGCCCACGTCGCACTGGTCAGCCCGGCGGGGAGCGAATCGAACAATTGGGCATCAGTCACCAGGCTTGGACCGCTGTTCGAAACGACGATGGTATACGACATTGAGGTGCCCGGAACTATCTCATTGCTCGGCGTGCTTGACTTGGTCAGGTGCAGATCGGCGTTCGGCGTCACGCCATCGTCATCCACAGACGTGTTGTTGTCCGGCACCGGATCGATCGTCCCGCCCGGGACCATCACCGCAGCCGAGTTGGAGATGGTTAAAGGCGCAGCGACTGCGAGCACGCCACTCACTTCAATCGTGAGCATGCTCCCGGGCATCAACGAGACATTGTCCAAGTGGATGCCATAGCCGCTGCCTGCTGATGTGCCGCAACTTGCACCGCTGCCTGCGCTGCACGTCCAGGCGGGAGTGGGTTGATAGGACGCAGGCAAGCTGTCCACAACAGCCGCACCGACAACGGCGCTGGGCCCGGCATTGCTCACAACCAAGGTATATGTCATGGGCGTGCCCGGCACAACGACCGTCACACCATTGGTTTTGTAGATGCCGAGATCGGCCTCAGGCGTCATCCCGTCAATGTCAGTGCTGATGTTATTGCCCGGGTTCGGATCCGGCATGCCTACTGGCGCCGTGACCCATGCTGTATTGGTGAGCGGCTCTGACGCAGTGACGGGCACCGTGCCGGTGATGACGAACACTGCGCTGCGATCCTTTAGCAAAGACACGGTGGCACTAAGATTTCCCGCACCACTGCCTGTGCATATTGCGCCGGAAACCGATGTGCAAGTCCATGTCACGTTGGTCAGTATTGCAGGCAAAGCGTCGCTTACCGTGGCGCTGACGACATTGGATGGGCCATCGTTTGTCACGCTCACGTAATACGTCAGCGCGCGGCCGGGAGTGGCTGCGACCACGCCATCGTCTTTCACGATGCGCAGATCGGCCTGGGGCTCAGTGATGTCCACATCAGTGGCGCTGTTGTTGCCGGGTGTCGGATCGCCATAACCTGGCGGAAGAGCCACATCCACCGTGTTCGTGACGGTGTCGGTCGCTCCGCTGTCGATAACGCCCACCACGCTGAACGTCACATGGCTGCCTGCCCCCAATGTCACGGAGACGCCAGCCAGGCTTCCGCTGCTGCTGCCCGGCGTGGAACAAATGGCTCCGGCGCCCGCAACGCACGACCATGTCGCGCTGAGCAGCTCCGCCGGCAAGGTGTCTGTAATGCGCGCGCCTGCGACGCCACTTGGGCCGGCGTTCATCACATCGATGACATACGTCACCAAGCTGCCCGGCACAAGCAAGCTCTGATTGTTGGTTTTGGTCACACTCAAATCGGCTTGCGGCTGGTAGCCGTCCTTGCCCGCGTCATTCACGACAGCGAGTAAGGCCGTGATCGTGGTCGGGTCCGTGCCCGCTGTCTGCACATAGCCTGCCGGCAAGGTGCTGTTTACAACGTCAACAGAAGTTGCTCCGGCGGGTATGCCTGTCGCGGTATACACGCCGCTTGCGTCCGTCGTGACGGTCTGTGTCACACCCAGCGCGTCCGTGATGATCACTGACACATTGGGAATGCCCGCCTCGGTCACTTCCTGAACACCATTCGCATCGAGATCCACAAACACCGTGCCAGTCAGCGAGCCCAGGCTTTGATTAACGGTCGTCGGCTCCAGCGCCGTATTGTTCAGCGGCGTCGGATCAGGCATGCTGCTGGTCACAAACGCAGTATTGGTGATCGTCCCCGAGGTCGCCACATTCACATCAACCACCACCGTAAGCGTGCGCGTTGCGTTAACTGCCAGAGTGCCCATGCTCCACGTCAGCGGGCTGGTGCCTGCTGGCGCCGGTTGCGCGGTCACATACGATACGCCAGTCGGCAGCACATCGGTCACCACCACGCCTGCCGCGATCCCCGGTCCGGCGTTGGTCACCATGAGCGTGTAGGTCAAGCGGCTGCCGGCCATGATTGGATCGATGCTGTCAGCTTTGGAGATGAGAATATCGGCAGGATCTATCGACAACTCATAGTCCCGGCCTGTTAGCGTCTGACTGGTGCTCAGCGTCGCAGCGATGCTGTCCGGCGACCCGCCATCGACATCCGCCTGGCTGCTGTAGCCGGCCGGATTCTGCTTGACAACTTCATAATTGCCCGGCAAAAGATTAGTAAACGTGTAGCTGCCACTGGTGCTGGTCGTCGCCAAAAAGCTGGTGTCGTCGCCCGTGCCAAAGAACCCGTCGGCGCCAGCGTAGCGCAGCGTGATCGTCACACCCGACACCGCTGTTTCAGTCAGCGTCTGGGCAACGCCATCGGCGTTGATGCCCACAACCACCGTGCCTGCCAGCGTGGCCGGCTGCAGTTGGTAACCGAAGTTCTGATTGGTCTGATTTGCGGCTATGGCCGTTACGGTGCGCACTGCTGCCGTTGTCGCGACATAGCCCAGCGGCACCGTCGCCGCGTTTACCTCAATCGCAACATGACTACCGGAGGGAATACCCGTCACGGTGTAATTGCCACTGGCATCCACCGGCACTTGCGCCGTGATGGGCGACTGGCCCGTGGGCGTATACACCACAATCACGCTCACGTCGGTGATGCGCTGCGTTTCGGTCAGATTGCCGTCGCCGTTGAGGTCGTTGACGATCGTTCCAGATACCGTATACACCGTCGTCGGCGAACGGAACCCAAAGTCGGCTGTTGTGATCACCTGATTGAGCCCCAGGTTCACAGACGTCAGCACCGGCGTGGTGTTGAGCGAATAGTTCGAGGGCACCGAGCTTGTCAACACGGTCACGCTGTAGGTGGCCGCCGCAAGTCCAGTGAATTGATAGGTGCCGATCGGTCCGGTGGCGAGCGCCGACAGCAGCGTGCCGGATTGATAGAGCAACACAGTTGCGCTGGCAATGCCCGGCTCCCCCGCGTCTTGCACGCCATTGTTGTTCGAGTCAATCCAGACCGTGTCACCGATTGTGCCGGCATAGTTGCGGCCGAAATCGACAACCTGCTCCTGGCCATAGACCACGTCAACCGTCTGACTGGCAGGCGTAGTCAAGGCCGGATAGTTAGTCAGGACAGCAGCAGTGGTGTGATAAGTCACCGTGTACGTGCCCGGAGCGATTGGCGGGAAGTGATACGAGCCGTCCACCGCCGTGCTTGTTGTGATCACGACGCCGCCGCTCGACGTCAGCGTGACCACGACGCCGGCGAAACCCGTTGCCTCGGCGGGATCCCGCACGGCGCTGCTGTTCACATCATGGAACAGATGTCCTTTGATGATCGCGCCCGGCGCAAAACCGAAATCCGCTTGGCTGTAAACCTGTCCCGCGCCGAGAGCCACGCCGACTTCATCGGGCGTGGTAGCCAGCATGAGTGCCAGGCTGCCGGCAAGCGCCCCGGCAGACGCGGGGGCGGGAATGGCCTGGCCTTCAGCCTCGACAACATAGTTGCCGGGCGGCAGGTTGGCAAAGAGATAGGCGCCGGTTGAGGTTGTGGCCAGCACAACGCTCAGAATGGGCTCGCCGCTGTCAGGCTCGCCGTTGTTATTCGTGTCGTAGTAGAGCTCGACTGTCGCGCCAGGTGTCCCGCCCTCGTCGATGAGGTTGTTCTGGACACCGTCATTGCTGGTGTCATACCAGACATAGTTGCCAATTGAACCCGTCCAATTGAAGCCAAAGTCGGCTGTTGTAATTTGCTGGCCGGCCGTGAGTGTGTAAGCACGGGTCAGGCTGGTGCCCACGGTCGTCGTCATTGCTGCGGCGATCGTTGAAGTGACCGACGCGTCATACGTCGACGTCACAACGCTGCTTGTAACGACCTGCACCAGATATCGGGCGGCATTAAGGCCCGTAAACACATACGATCCGCTGATGCTCGTCTGTGTCGACCTCGCAAGATGATCGGACCCGTCGATGACGCCGTTGTTGTTGGCATCGACATAGAGGCGCACGGTCACGCCCGGCAAAGTCGTTTCATATTGGGTGATCGCTGGATCAGGGTTCAGCGTGCCGCCGTTGTCGGCATCCAGCCACACCGTGTCGCCAATGCTGGCAGTGCCGGGCGGCTGCAAGCCAAAGTCGGCTGTGGTCACCACCTGATTGCTCGTAAGTGTGTAGGACAGCTGAGCCAGTGTCGTGGGGATGAAACCAGCCGGTGCAGTCGCCAGGTCATACGTTACTGTCACTGTCCCAGCGCCCAGATTGCCAAACAAATAGGCGCCATTGAAATCGGTAGTTGCGGTGAGGACCGATCCATTCGAGCGCACAAGCCTGACCACCACGCCCGGAATGTTCGGCTCGCCAGCGTCCTGTGTGCCGTCTCCGTCGAGGTCCGCCCACACACGATCACCCACGGCATTGTTGATGGCAGTCTGAACCAGATTGCTCGGCGCCGGGCCGACGACGGTGTTGTCCTGCAGCACGGCAACATTGTCGATTGTGCTGACCGTTGTCGGACTTAGCACGCGCAACGTCATTGTCAGTGGCGGTGCCACGATCACGCTGTGCGATGTTGCGCGTGGCCAGGCCTGCGTTGAAGGCAGCGATGCAGTCGCGACGGCGCTGAACGTGATGTTAGCGGTCCGATTGGTCGCGGTTAGCGTGCAGGTCCAGGCAAACGTTCCCACCGTGCCGCTCACGACATTCGTCAGGCTGGCGGGAGTCGGGCTTCCGCACACGGCCGTTCCGCCGGCCAGTGCTGTGTCGGATATCGTGACCGGACCCGGAGTGACTGTGGTCACGGTCGAATTCGAATAAAGATCGAGCGTGAGCGTGATGCGCCCTCCGCTATTGACGACAGTCTGTGATGCGCCCATCGCCGCATTTTTCGAAACTCTGGCGGTACCGGGCACATACTCCAGCGCGCCGCCGTCCTTGACGGTTTGAGGCGTATTCGCGCGCGCCGACCAAGTATTCGCCGCAGGATCATATCGATAGAACGTCGTCGTCAGATTGCCCGCAAGCGCGTAAATATATGTGCCGTCGGTCGCCAGAGCCGCTCCACCACTGACGGTGCCGGGCAAGTGGGTTACGGCGCCGTCTGACCACGCATTCGCCACCGGGTCATAGCGATAAAAGGCTGCTGAGCTGTTGCCGCGTGTGGCGTAAAAGTATCCATTCAGGTACACCAACGCGCCGCCTTTTGCTATCGTCGCCGGTGCGCTGGCGCGTGACAGCCAGGTGTTCGTTACCGGGGAGTATTGATAGAACTCCGCAGTAGAGTTGCCTTTGAGAGCGTAAACGTAGGTTCCATCCGTGGCCAGAGCGCCACCCTGGTTGACGTTGGCCGCGCCAGCAGGCATGCTGGCAGCCGTGGCCCAGGTGTTGCTGCTGATTGTGTAGGTGTAGAAATTGAGGGTGTTGTTGCCGCGCAGGGCATAGATCACGCCACCCACGCGCGTAAGCGCAGCGCCGAATTTGGCCGCGGCGGGGAGGTTGGCGCGGTTGGTCCACGCATCAGCGCTCAGGTTGTAGGACCGGAAGGTTGTCGTGTTATTGCCGATCAAACCATATACGTCGGCACTGACGCCGGTTTCACCATCCCAAACCAGCGAACCGCCTTGCTTCACATTCGTCGCCTGGTCCGTCGGCGGGTCCTGTGCCCACGTGTTGGACAACGGCGTGTACGACATGAACTCCGTGGTTCCATTGCCCGCGAATGCGTAGACATTGGATTGCGTTCCGGAGCCAAGCGCAATGCCATCGATGCCATTCACCGTGCTGCCCAAGTTCCAGGTTGCCACGCTGGCACTGCCAGCCTTGCTGACCAATACGCTGTTCGAAGTGCCTGTGGCAAACTGATACTCGGCGCCGCTCTCATAACCGCTGGCATTTCCCAAAAACGTATAGCTGGACAGATTGCTTACAGTGCAGGTGAAAACGACCGTCTGCGGCGAAGCGTTGGTCACGGTCAGCGGGCCAGCCGGCGCAGGCACACTGCAGGCTGCGTTGCCGCCGACCGGCGTGAGCGTTGGTACAACGTTTGTGATGCTGGTCGTGGCGGTCATGCGCAGGGTCACCGTGACAGTGCCGCCTTGCGCCGTCACTGTCGGCGCCACGGTAACGGTGATGCCGGTTGAGAATGAGCCTTGATCGTCAATGCCCGGAACATGAGCGATTGACACGTAGGAACCGAATGTCGCGCCGGCGCTTGCCGTGATGAATGCAGTGCCAGCGGGCAGCGGATCGTCGATTTTGAGCCCGCTCACCGCTGCGTCGCCGCCGTAGCTCTGCGTTAGCGTGTGGACGAGTGTGTCGCTATAGTTGAGCGTTGAATGGCTGACTTGTTTCGTGATCAGCGGCGTGACCGGGAAGTCGATTGTCGCGAGATTCTGTCCAGCGATGAGCGTGGCCGTGATCGACCCAACATTCAACGCATGACCGGCTGGAATAGCCGCATCTTCCGGATCCACGCTGACGACATAGTTGCCCGGACCCAGGTCGGCAAACAGGTATGTGCCGGTGATGCCGGTTGTGGCGCTGTTCAACAGGACATCACCTGACCCATCGGCGTCTGAATCCTCATTCAGCGTAACGCGAATACCTGCCACGCCCGTTTCACCCGTGGTGCACAAGTCATCACTATTGGCGTCGATACAGACTGTGTCGCCGATCGAAGCTGGAACCACGGCCCAAAAGCCGAAATCAGCCGCCAAATAGCCCGCGACAGACAGGCTTGGCACAGCGACCTGGCTGGCTGTGCTTGCGACATAGCTTTCGGGGGAGAAATAGACGGACAAATCGCTGTCGGCATCGTCGACCGCAGCGATATAGTTCAGACCGGCGGCCAGGCCGGTGAAAGTGTAATAACCGCCAGCGCTGGTCGTCGTGGTCACAATATTGACATCACCGCTATCGATGACGCCGTTGCCGCTCGTGTCTTCATACAGACGGACGGTGATGTTCGCGATGCCTGGATCAGTCGGGTCTTGCACCCGGTTGTTAGCCAGATCCTCAAACACCTGATTGCCGATGAAGCTGCTGCCGCCGGGGCGCAGGCCGAAATCAGCAGTCAACAAGGTCTGCGAGCTGGTCAGCACATAGGTGGCCTGCCCATCGAGGCCGCCGACCGGATCGGCGGTTACCGTGTAACCACTGGGGACGCCTACAGTGAGCACATAACTGCCAGCCAGCAGGCCGTTGAACAGATACTGACCGGCGGCGTTGGTCGTTGTAGTCAACCCATTGCTGAGTGTGATGACAACACCCGGAATGCCTTCATCGTCCGAGTCCTGGATGCCATTGCCATTCCAGTCACGGTACACCGTGTCGCCGATCGACGCGCTTGCCACGGTCAGGCAAGCGACGCCCGCGGTCTGGCTTGTGCCCGTGCCATATGCGGTTGTAAATGCGTTGCAGTAGGCGCCCGCCGTTACGCTTGCACCGACTTGCGCGGTAAACACAATGACGGCCGTGTTGCCTGGCGCTATCGCCAGCGCCGAGGGCAAGCTGATCGTCACAGGCGATCCAGCCGTTGCCGCGGATGCCGAGGTGACGTCGGCGCCATTCACCGTGACCCGTCACAGGCCAGTGAACGTAAATCCACTCGGCAACGACTCATAGACCTTGACCGGCGTGAGCGAACTGCCGGTGCCGCTGTTGGTCAGCGTGATCGTATACGTGACTGTGCCGCCCGGCGCAACTGCCGCGGGCGTCACGCTCTTGCCTTCACTCATGATCGGCATGGCCACGCCAACGATGGCCTGCGTCTTGGCCGTGCCTTGAGCTGAGTTCAATGCCATGGTGTTGACCATCGTGCCCGCAGCCTCGGCACGCACTGTGACCACGGCCGACCAGCCCTTGTTGGGAAGAATCGTCCCGACATTCCAGGATTGCACGCTTGTGCCGGTGGCTGCCGGCACGGCGCTGACGAACGTCAGGCCGGCTGGCAATGTGTCTTGAATGGTCACGTTCGTGAGCGTGAACACGCCTGTGTTGAATGCCTTGAGCGTGTAAGTGAAGGTCTCGTTCAAGGCATAGGCGGTCTTGGCCGACTCCTTGAACACGGCGAGACACGGGCTCCACTGCGCCTGCGTCGGGTTGAAATAGCGCCAGAGAATGTCTTTGCCGCCGCTGTTGATGCCCGCATCGCCGGAAAATGCCATGGCGTTGAGCAATGGGCATCCGTTTGGTTGGATGATATAGCTCGGATCGTTGATCTTTAGCGTGACACGCGCATACTCGGGCTGATTGAACAGGATTCGCCCCACCGCGAAGCGCACCAGTTTGGGGCTGGTCGTGTCGGTATACGACGTCGTCGGCGGAAGAGGGTTCGATGGATTCAGGGCATATCCAAGCGTGCTGGCATCGAGGCTGGTGTCAAAGACCGCCCCGGAGGTGTTGCCGGGGGTGTCGTTCGAGATCTGGCTGCCCGGATACTGGATGCGCCGGAACGGGCCGGTCTCCACCGAGTAAACTGGGATACCCCCTTGCAAAGTGTTGGTGATGCGAAAGGACCACTGATAGCCGCTCTCCGGGCCAGCAACCGGACTGCCCATGCCCCATGGACCATCGCCGCGGCACGCCGAGTTGAATACGCAGCCGACTGGCGCGCTCATTCCAAGCGCGCGGAGCTGGTCAATGTCGAACTTGGTCACTGGAACGTCGTTGACAGTCTCGCCGCGGTTGTTCGCGATATTGCCGCTGATGTTGCCCCAGCTGCCATAGGCCGTGCGTGGGTCGGTTGAGTAGAAAATGCCCGTATCTCCGTAAAAACCGTATATCGTGCCGCGGTTGACGTTGCCGGCTGTGGCCGGGCTGGATGACACGCCGTTGACATTGGGCCCTAGCGTCAAGTTCTTGAGCTGGCCGGTCGGGTCTGATGTGCCAATCACCGTGCCAAAGCCGGGCGCTTTTTTAACTGGCACAGCGACGTATCCACCCGGCATTGGCCGCACATACTCCGCATTCAGCACTTGCGTACCTGTAACTGGATAGAAGTCGAAGTAGCCGCCAAGGCCGTCGGCAGTTCCCAGCGCGGGCAAGCCGCCGAAGACGAGCGTGATGACATCGCCAGACTGGAGTAGTGGCTCGTTTCTAGTCAGGCGCGAATCGAAGACCGGCCGGAAGGATGGATCCATGCTGACGAACTGAATGTCCATCTGCAAGTTGTGCGCGCTGGCTGTGCGCGGATCGCTCGATAAAAGAACATCTGGAACTACACCTGCAAACAACGCGACGATTGCTGTGGCCAGACAGATTACCTTGTGCTTCGTTGGTGTGGCGGTGGCCACTTTGTTTGTGGACGTCATGTTTGATGCGATCTGCTGCATTCGGACGCGAGCACATGACGGGATTTTTCAGATCGTCGTTGACGCAACCGCTCCGGTATTGCATAGAGTTCACTGGTTGTTGAAACGATATGCTTAGAACAAGTTCTAAGCATCGACCCAAGTAACGAGTGAAGTTTGCAATCATGCATAGCCAGTAACACGACTAATTACTGGTTCCGAACAGACCTTATGTCCCTGTCACCTCCATTTCGCAATCGCAGGCGGCCTCATCGCATGTGTCCTAATAAGCGACAATCTGCGTCTTTTCCCAGGAGTGCGCGTCGTAGTTCTGTCAAGCACTGCGCAAGAAACGTAGAGGGCCAGCAAGCGCAAGTTATCTGGCCGCAATGACCTGACAAATATCCCTCCTGCTGATGCAACATCACAGGGCAATCGTGTGAGATTGCCCTGTCAAGTTTCAGTCCGCAAACCGGGTCGCTACTTGCGGATACGGCGCCTTGCAAGGGTGCCTGTGACGCCAAAGACGAACACTATGCCTAGAATGCTCAGGACAATGACCGGCAGGGATACGGATGTGGCCACGCCGACCGGATCCACCTTGGTATGCTTTGGCGCAGATCGCAGGACCACAGGCGATGGCTCGTCGGCGCCAAATATCACGCCAGTTTTCTGACTCTGCGCAACCGGGACTAGCCCGGAAACATGCTTCTCGGGCGAAGCGACATCCGACGGGACAGATGGTTGCGCCTGCGTCTGCGTGGCGGGCATCGACGGCAGGGCCGCAGGCTCCTGAAGCGCAACTGATTCCTGCGGCAAACTCACCGCACGCGGCTGAGCCGCTTCGGTCGCGCCAGCTGTCGAAGGCAAGTCGGCCGGTTCCGACTTCAAAACCGTCAACGCTGCCGGCGCCGGAGCGACCCCGGGCAACGCCTGCTTCACTGCGGTGCTACTCCCCGCCATTACGCTCTGTCCACTCACACTTGAGACTGGCGCGGCGCCTATCGCAATCGCCAGAGGCGCTCCTGGGTTTGCCACAATGGCTTGGCCACCGAGCCTTGGCATCGTGTCGTTTGGCGCCATGACGCCGCTCAGTGAGGCCACTTGCGCCGGACCATATACCCGGGTTGCGCCGCTCAACTCAGTCTCTTCAATCCAATAGAACGAGCCAGGGATACCATTGGCATCAAGCAGCTCATACGTCCCGCCTTGCGGACCAAGCGCTGAAATCAGCGCCGCATTTACTCGGGTTGCACTGGCGCGGTCGCCTGTATTCGAGTGCAAGAGATTGAAGCCCAGTGCATTACGCTCCAGCGAAGTGCGCCACTGCACCCGCACGCCACCCTGACCCATCTCGGCGCTGAACGCGTCGAGCGTGATCGCGGTGGGGCCCAGCGGGTGAACCACCCGGTTGGATGACAGCACGATCGGATAGCCGTCGAAGCGCGTCTGCGCCACGTTGGTGATCACCGTTGCGCCGCCGAGCTGCGCGTCAACCAACACCGCAAAGGTAACGGTAAACGCCGCGCCCGGCGCAAGGCTGAACGCCGGCCACACCAGGTTGCCATTGACCAGCGGCGCGCTGGGCGACGCGCTATCGGCGACATACGTGGTGCTCTGCGGGATCGGGTCGGTGATGACCACGGTCTGCGCAAGCGTCACGCCGGTATTGCGCACCACGATCTGATAGGTGATCACTTCGCCGGCCGAGGTTGCGCCCGGGGACAGCGAGGTCTTGGTGATCGCCGCTGTTGGCTGAGTCCAGATGCCGGCGTCGAGCGTCGGATTGAACGTGCTCGGAGGCAGCGTCACCACCGGCGTGCTGCCGCCGCTGTCCACATCGCTGTCTTCGGCATCGTCGCCGATGTCGCGCAAGGTCCATTCATAACCGTTCGGCAGTTGGAAGCTCACCGAGTAGGGCACACCGGACGTCAGCTCAATGAACTGGTAGTAGCCGACATCATTGGTGAGCGTCGTGCTTACAGGCACGCCGTTGAGATAGAGCGTCGCCAGCACATTCGGCACACCGGGTTCGCCCAGATCCTGCTTGCCGTCGTGATTGACATCCAGCCAGACTCGATCACCCAAGCCCGACAGCGGGGTTGGGCTCGGCGTGGCCGAAGGTGTCGCCGACGGCACAGGCGTATTCGTCGCCGTGGCGGTAGGCGTGGGCGTGTTCGTCGCCGTGGCCGTTGGCGTCGGCGTATTCGTCGCCGTGGCGGTAGGCGTGGGCGTGTTCGTCGCCGTGGCCGTTGGCGTCGGCG
>JANMNW010000277.1:0-23077 GCA_031368515.1 Chloroflexota bacterium | reverse complement strand
CGCCTTGACCTGCTGCGCGGCCGACTCCTCCATCAACGCGCCCCATGACATTCACCTAATTTTGCGGAGAGCCGGTTTTACTCTGCCGCGGACAACAAGAACGCGTGTGCAAATGTTTGCGGTCAAAGCTGAGCAAGTAGTCAACCTTGGCGGCCCGGGCAGCCGCGACGATGGGAGCGTCGAGTCTGTCCGCGACAGCGTCAATTGCGGCGACTACATCAGGTTTTGTGATGGTCACCATTCGCCAAAAATCCCGCGTACGCAGGTATCGGAGTACGCCGAGTCCGCGTGAAGCGCCGTCGGCCAGATTCTTTTCCGTTTCAGCGAAGACATAGTCACTTACAAATAGCTCGACTTGCCCCTTGATCGCCAGCCGGATCAACTCACGCGCGCCACCTGTTTTGGAGTAACACGCCGAAAACAAAATGCTGGAGTCAACGAACAACCGCATGGGTCAGGCGAGGTCGGGATACATATCGTCAAATAGCTGTTTGCGGTTTTTGCGTCCCTCAGCCAGCCATTGATCCATGGTGACGCCTTTCTCGCGCAAAACATTGCCGATCTCGTCCAGCATGTCGATGGTCTCAGCTTCAAGGGTGCGGATCTCGATGTTGCCCTTTTCGTTTTCGACGAACAGGACCGTGGTGCCTTTTTTGATGCCGAGCTTTTCGCGCACCGATTCCGGGATCGTGACTACGCCTCGATCCTGCGTTTTGGTGGATTCGATGATTCTGTGCTTTTGCTCGTAATTCATGGATTACATGTAATAATAGCACCAGCCGAGTCGTTGTCAAGAAAATAAAAAGGCCGGCTGGATTTCTCCAGCCGACCTTTTATGGCAAACCCCTGCCGCCTAATGGTGCCCCGCGAGAAATTTCTCGAAATGCCAAACACGGCGCACAACGATGCTTCACGCTCGGCGCGGCGGTGTCATGCGGCCTGCCTGTCATTGTCCGATCTGCGCATGGCGGCAGCTATACTTATTCTGATGGCAGGCAAGTTGGTCAAGCTGTATTGCTATGTGGATGAATCCGGCCAACATACAGCCACGCATCCTACAAAGGAGCACATATTTGTGGTTGCCAGCGCCGTTTTTCAAGACGACCGTCGTGAAATCGCCGAGGAGCTTTGCCTTGAGTTTGAGAACGCAAGTGGAAAACGCCGTCGCAAATGGAATTCTTGCGGCCGGGAGAGCCGGATGACTTACGTCAAATTGGTCATCGAGCACGAGCATTTCCGCAACGCGCTGAGTATCTCGACATTCCGCATGGCCACGAGCATCGACTATGACATGCGCACGATCCTGAGCATCACAAAGGCCATCGTCGCGCATCGGCCGGATCATGATGAGTACACCTCGGATATTTTTATCGATGGTATCAGTAGAACGAAGCAGACTGAATACGCCAACGAGCTGCGGAAGCTTGGCGTGCGCGTTCGGCGTATTCATCAGGCTCGTGATGAAAGTCACGCATTGATCCGCCTTGCTGATGCATTTGCCGGACTCGTGCGCGAGGCGGAACAAGGCCAAGAGGAGGCATTGGTCTGTCGAAATCGTGCCCAACGCAAAGGCGTGTATGCGGCGACGTGAGGCAAAAAAAAGTGCCGCCCTCTTTACAGCGGGGCGGCGGAACAGCCTATTCCGGTAACCCGGACTTCCTCACCAGAAGGGTGACTTTTCGGCTGACGCTGCTATTCCAAGTATATCTTGCCGGGTTAGAACTAGATGAGACCAGATGCCAGCCACCCAATCACAGAATGTGTTTAAAACATCCGTTCTAGCGCAAATTTGACAGCCACTTCTCCGCCTCCAGCGCGGCCATGCAGCCGAACCCGGCGCTTGTAATCGCCTGCTTGAACCAGTTGTCGTGGATCTCGCCGGCGGCAAAAATACCGGGCACGCTGGTGTGCAGGCGCGAATCGACGGTGAGATAACCTTCGTCGCTCATCGCCAGCTGGCCTTTGAACAGCTGCGAGTTGGGCTCGTGGCCGACAAAGATAAACACGCCTTCGGCTTCGCTCGGCGTCTTCTCGCCGGTCTTGACATTCTTGAGCAGCACTTCGTTGACCTTGCCATTGCCGCGAATCTCCTCGATCACCGTGTTGGTCACGAGCTCGATCTTGGAGTTCTCGCTCGCATAGCGCTGCAGCGTAGCGCCGGCGCGGAACTCGTCGCGGCGATGCACGATGCGCACGCGCTTGCCAAATTTGGTCAGGAACAGACCCTCTTGAAACGCGCTGTCGCCGCCGCCGACCACGACAATCTCTTTGCCGCGGAAGAAGAAGCCGTCGCACGTGGCGCAATAACTCACGCCGCGGCCGATGAACTGCTGCTCGCCCGCCACGCCCAGCGGGCGCGGCGTGGCGCCGGTGGCAATGATGACCGATTGCACTTCATACTCTTTGTTGCTCGACCACAGCTTGAACGGTTTGCCCGGCGTGAAATCGACTTTTTCGATGGTCTCTTCCACGATGCGTGAGCCGAATTTCTCAGCTTGTTCACGCATGTTTGCCGTCAGCTCGGGTCCCTGCAATCCGCTGGGGAAGCCGGGGAAGTTCTCCACTTCGGTTGTCGTGGCGATCTGGCCACCAAGGGCCGGGCCAGCAAAGACGAGGGGTTCCAAAAAGGAGCGGGCGGCGTAGAGCGCTGCCGTCAAGCCCGCTGGGCCGGATCCGATGATTGCAAGTTTGTCTGCCATAGGGCGGTTATTTTAGCCGGGCTGTATTGCAGGAAGATTAGCGGCGCGCACAGACACGGCTGCGTGGACCGCCCACGAGCCGATTGATGCACGAATTCCGCGCTAACGTCCTTTCTTCGCCCTGGCCGGCTTGACGCCTTTCGGCGCCGTCACGCGCGATTTGACGCGCGAGACCGTCCTGCGATTGACGTTGCCATTGCCTTTTGGTTTGACCACCTTGGGCTTAACCTTGTGGTCCGCTGACGGTTTTTGAGCCCCTTGCCCGCCGGGCGTGCGTTTATGCGCGCGCATGATCGTGCCTATCGATACTTTGCCTGCGCCACGCGGCAGATTGAGCGCCTTGGAAATCTGACCCCAGCCCATTCCGGATTCGCGCATCTGCTGTACCTCTGTCACGCTCTTACCCGAGACAAGCGCGAATTGAAACAGCTTCACGATCTCGCCATAGCCATAACCCGAGTTGTGCAGCGCCACAACTTGCGTCACCGGCAGGGTGTAGTGGGCCGAGATCGCAATCGCAACCGGATTGACGCGCGAGATGGATTGGGTTGATGTGATCGTCGAGGATGTCGCGTCGTCGGCCATGATCGCGATCGCAGCTGGAGTGGCTGTCAGAGTTTTGACCGGCACACTGTCAAGCGCGGCGGCGTGCGTCAGCACCCCCCAACCCAACACTGCCCAAAGCGCGGCGCCAATGCCTATTCCTATGTTACGAAATGTTTTCATAGTGTTTTTGCTCGCGCACAGACTACAACAACGCGCATGCGCTATTCCTACGACTGACTGTCGCTGCCCAAGCGCCACTTCTGCAACACATCGACGCACCGACAAGGGTTCACTGCGCGATCTCAGAGCACGCTCATAGCGCCTAAAATTCGACCATGACAATCCAACGCCGAGTTGCGCGGGCAACCCTTTCGGGATCGGCCCGGCCGCCTGGCGTCGATGCTGCTGCAGCGCGACATGCCTTTCGCCAGCTGCGGCGAGTGAGGGCCAGTACAATCACGCCCATGTCCACCGGACGCAAGATCAAACTCACCGCGCTCGCTTCGTGCGCGGGGTGAGCGGGCAAACTGAGCGCTGAGATGCTGGCTGCCGTGTTGCAGCCGCTTCAGAATCGCTTTCCGGCATCGCAAAACCCGAACGTGCTGGTGGGGTTGGCGCAGCCGGACGACGCCGCGGTCTATCGCTTGAACGACGAACAGGCGATCGTGACCACGGTGGATTTCTTCACGCCTGTCGTCGACGACGCCTACAGCTACGGAGCCATCGCCGCCGCCAACGCGATGAGCGATGTGTATGCGATGGGCGGCGAAGTGCTGTTTGCCCTGAACATCGCCGCGCTGCCGGAAGATCTGCCGGCCGAAATCATCAGTGACATTTTGCGCGGCGGCGCGGACAAAGTCGCCGAAGCCGGCGCGGCGATCATCGGCGGCCACACAATCAAGGACAAGGAGCCGAAATACGGCTTGTGCGTGGTCGGATTGATTCACCCTGCGGAAGTGATGGCCAAAGGCGGCGCGCGGCCGGGCGATGCGCTGGTATTGACCAAGCCGCTCGGCGCCGGTGTGATCACCACCGCGCTCAAGCAGGACAAGGCCAAAGCCGAGCATGTTGACGCGGCGATCGCCAGCATGTCGCAGCTAAACCGCGAGGCCGGCCGCGCCGCCCGCGCCATGCGCGCGCGCGGCGGCACGGATATCACGGGTTTTGGCCTGCTCGGGCATGCGCAGGAAATGGCCGCGCAAGCCGGCGCATTGTTTGCGTTTTACTACAACGCCATCCCGTTCTTGCCCGGCGCGCTTGAATACGGCGAGCAATGGATATTTCCCGGCGGCGCCAGCACCAACAAAGCCGCGGTCGAAGCGCATGTCAAATTTGACCGGCTCATCAAAGACTGGCAGCGCATGATGATCTTCGATCCCGAGACCAGCGGCGGGTTGCTCATCCCAGTCCCGGCCGCGCATGCCGACGCGCTGGTGGACGAGCTGCGGCGGCGCAAACAGGATGCGTGGATCATCGGCGAAGTGCGGCAGGGCAGCGGCCTGGCCGTGGTGAAGTGAGCACGAAATCGCGGCCAGGGTTTGCGCTTGCACTGCCCGCCGTGATTTTTTACGCGTTGTTCTACATCGTCCCGCTTGTGGCGATTGCGCGGCTGAGCTTTGCGCCGGGCATTTTGAGCGGCGGCGAAAATCCGTTGACTGTGATGAGCAACCCGGCCCATTTGCGCGTGCTTGGCTTCAGCGTGTGGCAGGCGCTGCTCTCGACCGGGCTGACCTTGCTGGCGGGATTGCCTGCGGCGCTTGTGTTTGCGCGCTATCGCTTCGCCGCCCAAGGCCTATGGCGGGCGCTGGCCGTGACGCCGTTTGTGATGCCCACGGTTGTGGTGGCGGCGGCGTTTAACGCGCTGCTTGGGCCGCGGCTCATCGGCACGCTCGGCGCGATCTTGCTGGCGCATGTGTTTTACAACGCGGGCCTGGTGCTGCGCGTGGTGGGTGGGTTTCTGGCGAATGCCGATGCGCAGATTGAAGAAGCCGCGCGCGTCGACGGCGCCGGCCGCTGGCAAGTGTTGCGCCATGTGACCTTGCCGCTGGCGCTGCCGGCGATTGGCGCGGCGGCGGCGCTGACTTTTCTGTTCACATTTACCAGTTTCGGGGTGATCTTGTTGCTGGGCGGCATTCAGCATGCCACGCTCGAAGTTGCGATCTATCAATCGACCGCGCAGCTGTTGCGGTTGGATGTGTCCACATCGCTGGCGCTGCTGCAACTTGTTGTTACGCTGGCGCTGGGTGTGGTGTCGTCGCGATTGCAGGAGCTGGCCGGCGTAGAAAATTCCGGAGTCGATCTGCGCCGCCCGGCGCGCGCGCCGGGCGAACGGCTTTTGGTGACCGGTGTGCTGGCGATGATTGCGCTGCTAATCGGGCTGCCTTTGCTGTCGATGGTGTGGCGCTCAATTGCGCCTGAGGGTGATCCGCTGGCCTACTACCGGGCGCTGGGCACGAACACGCGCAATTCGTTTTTCTTCGATCCGCCGCTGGTCGCTGCGGGCAATTCGCTTGCGTTTGCGACGTTGACGACGCTGCTGGCAACGGCGCTGGGGCTGCCTTTGGCGTATGCGCTGGCCCGACGTTCGCCAGCCGGGCGGGTGGGAGAGGCGCTGTTGTTGTTGCCGATAGGCACCAGCGCGATCACGCTGGGCTTGGGCTACTTCGTGGGCTTCGATCGGCCCCCGCTGGATTTGCGCGCCTCGCCGTTGCTGCTGCCGTTGGCGCACACCATGATTGCGCTGCCGTTTTTTGTGCGCGCAGTTTTGCCTGCGCTGCGGGCGCTGGACCCGCAGTTGCGCGAGGCGGCGGCCAGCGAAGGCGCGAGCGGCTGGCGCGTCGTTCGCTCGATCGAGCTGCCGTTGATGGCGCCGGTGCTGGCGGCTGGCGCTGTATTTGCATTCAGCATTTCGTTGGGTGAATTTGGCGCGGCGTTGCTAATCAGCCGGCCCGAGTGGCCGACGCTGCCGGTGGCAATTTTTCGTTTTCTCAGTCAGCCCGGCGCATTGAACTATGGGCAGGCCATGGCAATGAGCGTGCTATTGATGCTCGTTACCGCGGCCGGCGCGTGGCTGGTCGAGCGGCTGGCGGGCGAGGCTGCGGGGGTCACGCTGCTTTGAGCGCGACGACGGCGATGAGCAACGCGGCGCCGACCAGCGCTTCGGCCGCCAGAGTGCGGTGAAACGCGCGCAACAGCCCGGCATCGGCTTCGCTCGCGCGCAAAGATTGGCGGCGCATCTGTGGCGCGACGATTTGCGAATGGTAGGCACCGAACCCCAGCAAGGCCGCAAACAGAATCAGTTTCATTGTGAGCGCCCGGCCGAACGCGGTGGTCAGCAAAGCTGCAATGTCGGGCAGAAATTGCGCCGCTTGCGCGATGCCGCCGAGGGCCAGACCCGCCACACAGAACGTGGCGAGCGCGCTGAAGCGGCTGACGAGCGCGGCGCTTTCGGCGAGTGTTGGCTGCTCGAAATGCAAGGTGATCAGCAGCATGGCGAGGCCGCCCAGCCAGGCCGACGACAGGGCCAAGTGCAGCCAATCCCCCAGCGCTTGCGGCAATGAGCCAGCCGGTGTGGCTGAACGTGACAAAGCCGCTTGCGTGCCGAGCAAGGCGAGGGCGAGCACGGCGCCGGCGGGAGAGGTGTGCGTTCGGCGCTGCAGCAGGAAGACCAGGGCCAGCGCAATGCCAACGCGCGCCCAGGTCAGGTACGTCCAGCGCGGGTCGGCGAAGGCGTCGGTGCGCCCGATAAAGAGCAGCGGCGCCAGGACAAAGACGCCGATCAGCGCCCATGAGAGCGCGCGAAGCCGCGCTGAGCTGCGTGGCTGCGCGCGGCGCAGAATCAGGGCTTCGAAGAAGATGCCGCCAGCCAGGATGTGCAGCGCGGCGAGGAAAAGCCAATGCAGAAGAACCAAGAGGAGGCAAGCGTATCGTACGGTGCGCGAGTCTGACAGTGGCTGACAGTTGGCATGTTACAGATGCCGGAAAGGTCAAGACCTGAAAGGTCATGACCTTTCAGGTCTTGATCTTTCCGCCTACACTTGCGCCATCATGGCACGTTCTGCTCCACCTCCAGGCTCTCCCGGCATGCTCTCGCTGGATGACCTAAAGCTGCGCGTGAAAGCCGACCAGATCGACACCGTCATCGTCGGCGCAACCGATCACATCGGCCGTCTGATCGGCAAGCGCTTTGACGCCAGCTTCTTCCTCGACCAGGTCGCTCACCATGGCACACACGGTTGCGATTACTTGCTGACCGTCGACATGGAAATGACGCCAGTGCCGGGTTTCAAATACGCCAATTGGGAGCTGGGCTACGGCGACTTTCACATGATTCCCGATCTGCGCACCTTGCGCGTCGCCAGCTGGCTCGACAAAACCGCGCTCGTGCTTTGCGACGTCGCCAACGAAAAAACACACAGCCTGGTCAGCGTGGCGCCCCGCACGCTGCTGCGGCAGCAAATCGACCGTGCCTCTGCGCAGGGCTTTGATGTTTTCGCCGCTTCTGAGCTGGAGTACTACATTTTTGCCGACTCGTATCGCACCGCTGCCGAGAAGGGATATGCAAACATCAAACCCGCCGGCTGGTATCTGGAGGATTATCACGTTCTGCAAGGCACGCGTGAAGAGGCCTACACCGCCGCAGTACGCCGTCATTTGGCTCGCTCGGGTGTGCCGGTCGAGAGCAGCAAGGGCGAGTTTGGCCTGGGCCAGCACGAGGTCAACGTGCGCTACGCCGATGCGCTGACCATGGCCGACCGTCATGCCGTCTATAAACAATGCATGAAGGAGATCGCCGAGCAGCAGGGCGTCAGCGTGACCTTTATGGCCAAACCTTTTTCCGCGCCGCAAGCGGGTTCGAGTTGTCATCTCCACATGAGCTTGTGGGCCAACGGCAAAAATGCGTTTGCCGGCAAGAAAACCCTTGGCCCGGTCGAAGGCTGCTCCGATCAGTTTCGCTGGTTTTTGGGCGGCTGGATGGCGCATGCGCGAGAGGTGATGCCGTTCTACGCGCCCACGATTAACTCGTACAAGCGCTACGAAGATGGTTCATGGGCGCCGACGCGCATCGCGTGGAGCTATGACAACCGCACCGCCGGCTTTCGCGTGGTCGGCCACGGCAACAGCCTGCGCATTGAATGCCGCATTCCTGGCGCCGACGCCAATCCATATCTGGCCTATGCGGCGGCGCTGGCTTCGGGTCTGGACGGCATAGCAAACAAGATCGAGCCGCCGGACATCTTCCGCGGCGATGTGTATCAAGCGCGCAGCCTGACCCGGGTGCAATACACGCTGGGCCAGGCGACGGACGCGTTTGAAGCCAGCGCGTTTGCTGCGAGCGCATTTGGCTCGGATGTGGTTGAGCACTACACGCACTATTCACGCGTGGAGCAGGCGCAGTTTGACGCCGCTGTCACGGATTGGGAACGCAAGCGATACTTCGAACGCATATGAGACTTGAAAACAAAACTGCCTTGATCACGGGCGCGGGCGGCGGCATTGGCCGCGAAACTGCGCTGTTGTTTGCTCGCGAAGGCGCGGCTGTCGTGGTGGTTGACGTCAACGACACTGCCGGTGCGGAGACCGTGCGTCTTGTGACCGACGCCGGCGGCCGCGCCATTTATCAGCGCGCCGATGTGTCAAAAGCCGCCGAGTGCGAGGCCATGATAGCAGCTGCTGAGCGGGCGTTTGGCGCGCTGCACGTGCTGTTTAACAATGCTGGCATCAGCCACGCCGATGACGACGATGCCATCAACACCAGCGAAGCTGTGTGGGATTTAACCTTCAACATCAATGTGAAAGGCGTGTGGCTGGGCTGCAAATACGGCATTCCCGCCCTGCGCCGCGCGGGCGGGGGCAGCATCATCAACACCGCCTCGTTTGTGGCGTTGCTTGGCGCGGCCACGCCGCAGCTGGCTTACACCGCCAGCAAGGGCGCGGTGTTGTCGATGAGCCGCGAACTGGCGGCAGTGCATGCGCGCGAAAACATTCGGGTGAATGCGCTGTGTCCGGGGCCGCTGCATACCGAGCTGTTGATGAAGTATCTGAACACGCCGGAGAAAAAAGAGCGCCGGCTGGTTCACATTCCGATGGGACGTTTTGGCCAGGCGAAAGAGATCGCCTATGCTGCGCTGTATCTTGCGTCGAACGAGTCGTCGTTTGTAACAGGAACCGAGTTTCTGGTGGATGGCGGCATCACCGCGGCGTATACGACGCCGCTGTAGGCGCATGTTAGAATCCGCCCCGTTTATCGCTAGCGCGGATTTTCTGCACCCTTTGAGCGGAGCCGCGCATTCAACACACACAGGAGATAGTTTTATGGCACTCAGCAAAGGGGAGAAAGCCGAGATCGTCGCGAAGTACGCCAAAGGCGCGACCGATACCGGATCTTCAGGCGTTCAGATCGCAATTCTGACCGCGCGCATCAATCACTTGAACGAGCATTTGCGCTCCCACAAGCACGACCAGAGCACCCGCCATGGTCTGTTGTTGTTGGTCGGCAAGCGTCGTTCGCTGCTCAAATACATGGCTGAGCACGATTCCGCAGGTTATCGCAGCCTTCTGGCCAGCCTCGGATTGCGCAAATAAATCAACCCAGCAAGACGCCGGTGCATGCACCGGCGTCTTGCATATTGGGCGCCCATTCGCCGCCTTGGCCAATCGCCGGAGCGTGAATTGACGCCACACGTAAGCAGGCGAGAGAAAAGCGCGTAGAGATTAGAGGTTTGCGGAGTTGCCGCCAACTCCGCAAACCTCTAACCTCTAACCTCTTCCTCGCGTTTGGAGAAGTCAGCGGTCGGCCGTCGGGAACAGTGCGGCTGGACCCTGGCGCGACTGGTCAAACCACTCGCGTCCTTGCAGCTTCAACTGGCTCCTGACTCGCTCCCGGCTGGCTCCTCAACACAATGGAGACAGCACACAATGTCCGATAGTAATCTCACGTCTCTCATCGTCCCCGGAGAGAAGCCAGCCAACCACGTCTACACGGCGATGATTGGGGACAAAGAAATCGTCATCGAAACCGGCCGTCTAGCCCGGCTTGCCGGCGGCGCCGTAACCGCCCGCATCGGCGATACCATGGTGCTCGGCACCGCCACGATGGCGCGCAAAGTGCGCCAGGGCATCGATTTCTTTCCGCTCAGCGTGGACTACGAGGAGCGCCTCTATGCAGCCGGCCGCATTCCCGGCTCTTTCTTCCGCCGCGAAGGCCGCCCGGGCGAAGCTGCGATCTTGATTTCGCGCCTGGTCGACCGGCCCATGCGCCCGCTCTTCCCCGATGACCTGCGCAACGACGTGCAGATCATCATCACCGCGCTTTCGCACGATCAAATCAACGACATCGACATCCTGGCCATCAACGCCGCTTCGGCCGCGCTGATCATCTCGGATGTGCCGTTCACCAACCCCGTCGGCGCGGTGCGTGTCGGGCTGATCAATGGCGAACTGGTCTACAACCCGACCATCCCGGAGATGGAATACAGCGAACTCGATCTGCGCATCGCCGGCACCAAAGACGCCATCGTCATGGTCGAGTGCGGCGCCAGCGAGGTCGATGAAGCCACCATGGTGCGCGCGCTGCGCGGCGGCCACGAGGCCATCCAGAATTTTGTCGCGCTTCAGCAAAAGATGCGCGCGGATCTGGGCAAGCCCAAGTCGGACTATCCCAAGTTTGGCCAGAACGCCGAATTCAACCGCAAAGTGCGCGACGCCATCGGCAGCCGCGTGCAAGACACGATTGACCAGGAAATGGCCAAGTCGGAGCAGCAGACGGCGCTCGACGCGATCGAAGGCGATGTGATGGCGCAGATGCAGAGCATCGGCGACGTCAACGCCGACGAGCTGCACGCCGTGGTGAAAGACATGACCAGCGAAGCCGTGCGCGCGCGCATCTTGAAAGATGGCATTCGCCCGGATGGCCGCACGCTCAAGCAGATCCGCCCGATCTGGTGCGAGCACGGCAGCCATATCTCGCCCCGCGCCCACGGCGCAGCGATCTTCACCCGAGGCGAAACGCAGATCATGAGCATCGTCACGCTCGGCACCACCGATGACGCGCAGGAGCTCGACGGCCTGCATCCGAACAAAGAGAAGCGCTACATGCACAACTACAACTTCCCCCCGTACAGCACGGGCGAGGCGAAGGTGTTGCGCGGCAGCAGCCGCCGCGAAATTGGCCACGGCGCGCTGGCCGAGCGCGCGTTGATTCCAGTCATCCCCAGCATCGCTGATTTCCCCTACGCCTACCGCGTGGTCAGCGAAGCGATCAGCTCAAACGGCAGCACCTCGATGGGCTCGGTGTGCGGCAGCACGATGGCGCTGATGGACGCGGGCGTGCCGATCAAAGCGCCGGTGTCCGGCATCGCCATGGGTTTGATCACCGATCAGGAAAAGGGCATCTCGGGCGGCTACGCCATTTTGTCCGACATCCAGGGTTTGGAGGATCATATCGGCGACATGGACTTCAAAGTCGCCGGCACCACAAAGGGCATCACCGCCTTGCAAATGGACATCAAGATCTCCGGGCTTACGCCACAAGTGCTTGAAGAGGCGCTGGCGCAGGCCAACCAGGGACGCCTCGCCATTTTGCAGCGCATGATGGAAACGATCGACCAGCCGCAGGAAATGAAGGCCCACACGCCGCGCATCACGGTCGTTCAAATCGCTCCGGACAAGATCGGCGCGCTGATCGGGCCCGGCGGCAAGAATGTGCGCGGCATCCAGGAATCGACCGGCGTCAAGATCGACATCCAGGAAGACGGCAAGGTTTACATCGCCTCGAACGACGGCCCCTCGGCCGAGCGCGCGCGCGAAATGGTGATGGGTCTGGGCGGCTCGGTCGAGCTGGGCTCCGTCTATACCGGTCCGGTGACGCGCATCACTGACTTTGGCTGCTTTGTCGAGATCATGCCGAAAATGGAAGGCATGGTGCACGTGTCGCAGCTCGCCGATTTCCGCGTGGAATCGGTGGCGGATGAAGTGCAGATGGGCCAGGAAATCACCGTCATGGTGATCGGCACCGACAACGGCAAGATTCGCCTCAGCCGCAAGGCTGTGTTGGCTGGACTGACTTTGGAAGAGGCGCAGGCCCAAGATCGCGGCGGTCGCCCACAAGGCGGCGGGCGTGGCGGTGATCGCGGCCCGCGCCGTGACTTCGGCGACCGCGGCGGCGACCGGGGCGGGGATCGAGGCGGCGACCGCAGGCCGTTGCGCCGCAGCGGCCCCCCGCGCGATCGCAGCTAACACCCAGGCCGCTCAGCGCCAAAGCGCATGAGCTGCAAGCCGGCGGAGGCGTCTCGAACTCGAGACGCTTCCGCCGGCTTTTTTTGTGCGCCGAATCAGCCGAGGCAAAAGTATGATGCGGGTTCGGGAGCGAGGGAACGCGCCGCGACGACTTTAAGGAGATTCGTGATCGACGGATTTTTGACACAGCAGTTTCGCCGCACAAGCCGCAACATGCTGATCGGCGCGGCGATTCTGCTCGCCGCCGCCGCGCTGACTGCGGCGCTCTCGTTTCGCTATTTGCGCAATGTCATGGCCGATCCGGTACGCCTGGACAAGGACGCGGTCCGCAAGGTGAAAGAACCGGCAAAACTTGACCGCTACAAAGTCATCGTGGAAAGCGACGAGAACATCGAGACGGGTTTCGAGTTCACCAGCCGCAGCAGTCGCAGCGGACGCGTGACCGAACACTCGGTGTATCGCGCGTTGCGCATGGACGATCAATTCCTGCTGGCCAAAGTGCCGGCCGGCGATCCGAACGGCGAAGCGATCGAAGTGACCGGCTGGCTGGTGGCCGTGCCGAGCGATGTGCGGGCTGAAGTGGTCGACAAGATCGTGAGCGACGTGCCAGGCATCGAGTTTTTGCCGATGATGCTCGACGGCACCGGCGACAACTTCCCGGCCGTGCTTCTGAGCCTGCTGCTTGTCGCGCTGACGGGTCTGGGCGTGTTTGCGCTGGCGCGCTGGTTGCGCAGCCGCAGTTTTGCGGCCCATCCGTTGGCCAAAGACCTGGCCCGCTACGGCGATCCGGCGCAGGTGTTGCAGCAGATCGAGGCCGAAGTGCCGCCCGACACAAAAGGGAAAAATGTGATCAGCCCGCGCTGGGTAATGGCGCTAAGCAACTATGGCGGATCCATTCGCCGGCTGGATGACATCGCCTGGGCCCATCGCCACACGCTGACCCAGAAGAGATACGGCATCACCGTCGGCAAGACGGAATCGGTGAAGCTGCACGACCGCGCCGGGAATCCGCTCAGCTGCGTGTTCGCCAAAGACGCGGCTGGCGCCGATCGTTTTCTCGGCCAGGTGATGGAACGCGGGCCGTGGATCGTCGCCGGCTACAGCACCGATCTGGAAACCCGTTGGAAGAAATCACGCGCCGATTTTTTGGCGGCTGTGGATGAGCGCAAGCGGCAACCCAGCCGCCCCGGCTAATTGACACAGCTGTAGGCCCGCCGGATAAGCTCGGATACGGTTGTTGGTCGCATCCGTGGTATCTTTTCGCCTTGAACATGCCGCTGGAAACACACTGGCAGCCGCTATGCGCCGCCACACCCAATCGCGAGTCGGAGACGGATATCCAGAAGGATGTCGACAAAGACGAGATGCTGTGGTTGGAGCCGCCATATCGCGTGCTGATTCACAACGATGACGTGACCACATTCGAGTTTGTCATCAACATGCTGCAGACCATCTTTAAGCTCGCCTACACGCAGGCCGAGCGTGTGGCCATGACAACGCATGTAAATGGCATCGCGTTGGTGTGCGTGCGCCCCCAAAGCGAAGCCGAGCGCTTGGTGAATCAGGCGGTGTTTTCCGCCCGCTTGGAGGGCTTTCCGCTCCTGGTGACCTGCGAGCCGGAGGAGTAGGACGCCGCTCGGGTCTCCAGCTCAACCGGTGATGAGCTTTACCCGGTCTTTCGCATCCGCAGAAATGCGGTCGGGCGCCGTCATGACGGCATGCCGCGACGCGCCGGCGCTTTCGTGAGGCAGGCTGCCGACAGTTGCCGCGATCCGCGCAATGGCTTGCTGCGCCAGCGCCAGGTTGGCATGCAGCCGCTTGATCACCATTTCCACAGTGACCTCGCCCTCTTCTTCGCGCCACACATCGTAGTCGGTGACATGGGCCATGATCGCAAAATCGATCTCGGCTTCGCGCGCCAGAAACGCCTCCGGGCACGCGGTCATGCCGATGATGTCGCAGCCCCAGGCTCGAAAGGCAAGGCTTTCGGCTTTGGTGCTGAAGCGCGGGCCTTCGATAGTGATCAGCGTGCCGCTGTCGTGGACGGCGCCGCCGCTCGCGCGCACGGCCTCGACCACCGCGCGGCTCAGGCTGGCGCTGAACGGATTTCCCACCGACACATGGCCGACTATGCCGCGGTCAAAAAAGCTGGCGGCCCGTTTGCCTTTGGTGTGATCGAACAATTGGGTCGGCACCACGATGTCCAGCGGCCGCATCTGCTCGCGAAGGCTGCCGCACGCGCTGACGCTGACGATGTGCCTTACACCCAGCGACTTGAGCGCGTAGATATTGGCGCGATAGTTGACTTCGCTGGGGTTATAGCGATGACCGCGGCCGTGGCGCGGCAAGAATGCCACGCGCACGCCGTTGAGCGTGCCGATGATCACCGCATCCGACGGATCGCCAAACGGCGTGGCAATGCTTTGCTCGCGCACGTCGCTTAATCCGGGCATGCCATACAGGCCGCTGCCGCCGATCACGCCCAGGCCGATGGTGTCATCACTCATGCCCGAGATTCTACGCGCGGCTGCGCACGCTGAAGGCGGGAAGCACCTGTTTTAAGATTGGCTCTAGAATTTAACCCTGCACGCGGAACAAAATCCTACATTGAACTTCACACGATGAACATTGCAAACCGTGTTATCCGCCTCGCACTGTGGGCGTCCCTGATCGCCGTGCCGGCTGTGGTTTTTCTGGCGGCCTTGCGCATGGGCGTGGGCGCGCTGCTGCTGGCGCTGGCTGGTGTTGTCGTTCTTGCGCTCGTCACGCGTGTGGCGGCGCTGCGCGGCGCGGGCTGGGCTGAACGCCTGTGGAACCCGCTGCTGGCCGGCATGGGCGTGCGCCTCAATGCGCTGGTTGCGGAGCCCGCCCTGGCACAGCCGCCGCCCCCGCTTCAGAGAGCCGCGCCGATTCAACCCAGAAGCGGCCGCGATTGGCTGGGTGCGCTACGCGATCGAGCCGCGCATGCCGTCTCCGGCATGCGGGCGGCCGACGCGCCAGGCGAGCTGACCGGCCGGCAATGGCTGGCCGCGCTTGCGGCCATGGCCGTGGTGGCGATACCGATCGTGTTGCGCCTCTATCGGCTGGACGATTTGCAGGCCGAAATGTATGGCGATATCAACATCGTCTACGAATATGTGAGCGACATTCGGTCCGGTTTTTGGCCCTTCAACTTCATCCTGAGCAGCGGGCCGCTGTATCACTATTTGATTTGGCCCATCGTCGGCGTGACGGGCATGGACTACACCGGACTCAAGCTGGCGTCGGTGGTGGTCAGCCTAGGCAGCGTGCTGGGCGCCTATCTTCTGAGCCGCCGATTGGCCGGCCATTCGTTTGCCCTGCTCGCCGCCTTTGTCACCGGAGTTTCGTCGTGGCTGCTGATTTTCAGCCGGCTTGGCAATTCGCAGATCGTCGTGCCCGCTCTTGTGACGCTTGCGATGTGGCTGATCGCGCGTTATCTGCAGGGCGGCGGCGTGATCAACATCGTGCTGGCGGCGGTGGCGAGCACGCTCGGGCTGTATGGCTATCCGCAATCGTTCGTGGTTGCGCCGACGATGTTTGTGACGCTTCTGGCGCTGCGGCTGTTTGGGCAGCGCATGGAATGGCGGGCGCTCGGGCTGTTTCTTGCGACCATGCTGATTCTGGCCGTTCCATTTGCGCTGGTGTTCTCCGGCGATTCGGAAGGATTTGTCAACGGCTACATTGGCGGCAAGTTTTTTGGCGCAGAAAACGTGCCCCAGCGCCTGGTGCAGAACTTTATTCGCGCCATGCTGGCTTTTCACGTCAGCGGCGACATCGTGTTTCGCAGCAACCCGCCTGGCGTGCCGCACCTGGATCTGATCAGCGGAGTGTTTATGCTGGCCGGGCTCGCCTATTGGCTGCGCGGCGAAAAGCGGCGCTGGTTGCCGTTGTTGATCGTGCCATTTGTGCTGCTGCAAGTGCCCTCCATGCTGGTGATCAATTTCCAGGAAGAAGTGCCTTCCGCTTCGCGCACGCTTGGCGCCGCGCCCATTGCCTACATTCTGGTCGCCAGCGGAATTTGGTGGTTGTTTAACGTCATGCGGCAGCGCGGCGCTTCGCAACTGGCGGCTGCGCTGTCCCTGCTGGCCGTTCTCGGCGCCATTCTTGGGTTGAACATGCAGCGCTATTTTGAGCGCTACGTGGCCGGGCTGCCCTATGACAACACCCCGGTGGCGCGCATTCTGACCGACGTTGCGGAAACGCTGCCTCCCGCGACCAATCTGTATCTCTATCATTGCTGCTGGGAAACGGGCATGCCCGAACCCAAGAGCATTGAATATGAGCTTGCGCCGTCGCGCCGCATTCAAGTGATCACGTTAGGCACGTTGAATTGCGATACTGTCGATGCGCTGATTCAACGCCCCGCCGTATTGTTTTGGGATCACAGTCAGCCGCTGCCCGATCTGTCGCTGGCCGCCTGCGCCGGGCGCTTCCCGGCGCAAATGCACACGTCGCCGCAGGGCAAGCCGGTGTTCAACTCGGCCGTCGTGCTGGGCGCGAGCCGCGCCGACGCGCAATTGTTTGACCCGCTGGCATCGCCGCTGCCTGTTCCGCCGCCGGGCGCACCGCCTGAATCGAGCGAAACCTATGCCCAGCCTGCAGAGGTTGCGCCGGGCACCCTGGTGATTGATGAGCTGGCCAGCGCCGAGCTGACTTTGAGTGGCAGCCCGGTGGTGATCAACCATTCGCTGCTCGACATCGGCGGGCCCGAGGCGCTGGTCGACGGCGAGGCTTCCACCCCGGCGCGTGCGGCCAAAGCCAATCCGTTTGTGATCGACGTGGCGTTTTTGCAGCCGCGCGCAGTGCGCAAGGCAAGCGTGCAAATACAAACCATCGTCGCCGTCAAAGTGTTTGTGACCGTCACCACCGCGCAGGGCGAATCTGACACCATCGCGTATGACTTTTTTGACAGCGGCCCCAATCCAGTTCTGACGTTTGACATTTCCGACGGCGCGACGCCGATCAGCGACATCAAGTTCGAGATTGTCGACAAGCGCCTGATGCCGGGCGATGGCTATCACATGCACGTTTTTGAAGTGCAGGTGCAATAGGCGTCAGTCGAAGCGGGCAGGCGCAAGTGGCGCGCAACGCACGCCCGCACGCGGCAGCTCGCGCCGCAGAAACATGGCGCGCGCCGCCGCGCGCCGTTCGCGCGCATCGATGTGCGCAGTGTGCGCTTCTAGAAAGACTTTGGCGCCGGTGTGCGCGACCACATGGCCGCGCTGGCAGGCGCTGACAAGCTGCGCCAGGCTGGCGGAAAAATCTTCGAGAAACGCGCCGGGCATGCTGCGCCCGCGCAGCACGCCGTCGGGTTCGTACACCCGGTCGGCCGACACCTCGGGAGCGCTGCGCATGCGCAGCCGGCGCGCGGCATCGATCAGATGCGATCCAAATGGCGCGATCAGCACGAGCGTTTTGTCGAGCGCGGCGAGCGACTGGGTCACTGCCTGGGCCACATCCGGATCGGTTGCGGCGAACTGACCCAGCGCGCCATGCAGCCGCACGTGGCGCACACCCGCGCCGGTTTCCGCTGCGATGCGCATCAGCAGCACGACCTGCAGCCGCACCGTTGCGGCTACGCTTTCCGGCGTCATGATGGTGATGCGGCGGCCATGGCCGGCGTGATCGGCCTGGCTAGGCGCCGCGCCAATCGCAACCCCGAGCGACTGGCAAAGCCGCACGCTTTCGCGAATCTGATCTTCGCCTGCGCCGAGTGCGCCGCAGCTGATGTTGACCGCGTCGATGTGCGCCAGCATGGCCTCGTCGGCCAGACCGTCGCCATAATCGCAGTTCAGCGTCAGGGTGAACTCGGGTTGCGTCAAGGTGCGTTTAAGTGGCGGTCGAAGAACGCCACGCGCCGGGCCGCAGCGTCGACAAAGTTGTCGACTTTGAGAAAGCCATGGCCTTCATCTTCATAGATTTTCATGTCGACGGCGATGCCGCGCTGCGTCAGGGCGCGGTGCACGTCCTCGGTTTCAGCTGCCGGGCAGCGCGGATCGTTGCGGCCCGCCAGCAATTGCACCGGCGCGACGACGTTGTCGATAAAGAAGATCGGCGAGCGCTCGCGAAAGCGCGCTTCACCTTCGGGCGTGGCCGGGTCGCCCATGTTCTGCAGATCCCAATACTGCAAGTCTTCGCGTTCGGCGGCAAACTCGGTGAAGCAATTGAAATAGCCGATCAGCGACGAGCCGGCGCGCCAGCGCTCTGGGTGCTTTGCCAGGCACATCATGGTCATATAACCGCCCTGGCTTGCGCCGGTCACGCCGATCCGCTGGCTCCCCGCAAGGTTCTGATCGATCAGCCAGTCCACGCCGGCGATGCAATCGAGCACATCGCCGCGGCCAAGATCATAGCGATTGGCGTTCTGATAAGCGCGGCCGTAGCCGGTGCTGCCGCGATAGTTGGGGCCGATCACGGTGCAACCGATGGCCGTGAGCAGCTGTGTTATCGGATGCCAGAAATTGTGATAAGCCCAGGTTGGCCCGCCATGCATGATCAGAACCGCCGGCGCGGCGGGGCCGGCGCTGCGCGATGGATAAACAATCGCAGGCACTTGTAGACCGTGCTCGCTTTCGTAGCGCGCCACAAATGGCGCGACAAAGTCGAATGCGTCAAGCTCGGCCGGTGTCGGCGTCCAATTCTTCAAGGCGCCGGTGGCCAGGGTGCATTCAAACAGCGCACCGGGCGTGCGATGGTTGCTGAAGACAAACAGTATCGATGCGCCATTGCGCGCGAATCGCGGCGTCGAGTCGATCACGCCATCGGCCGGCGCGATGCGCGCGATGACGGCGCCGTCGTCGGCGCGCGCGACGAAGACACTGTGCGCGCCATCGTCGTTTTTGACATAGGCCAGCAGCCGGCCGTCTGGCGACCAGCTTGCCAGCCGCTCGTCCCAGCGTGATTCGGCCAGCCAGCGCAGCTTGCCGGTCGCCAGGTCGCAAATGCCGATGTCGTCGCTGTCGCGCATGGCATGAAAGGCGATGCGCGCGCCGTCGGGCGACCAGCACGGCTGTGCGCCGTTGCGCACCAGCTCGCGCAGCACGGAGCCGTCGCGACGCATGACGAAGATGCTGCTGTCCTGCCCGCGTGTATGCGCGTCAAAGGCAATCCACGCGCCGTCGGGCGAATACACGCCCGTGCCGTCGGCGAATGCGTGCCGGGTCAGCGGCTTGACGTTTTGCGTTTCGATCGCCAGCTCGCAGAGCGTGAAGCGGCCGTTTGCCGCCGATGTGACGAGCATATGATCGTGGTCGGGGGCGGCGTCGACGTGCGGGTTGCCGGCGCTGCGCTGCGCCAGCATGCGCTCGATCGAGCGCGTTTCAAGATTGCATCGATACAGATCCCAGCATTCGTCGCCGTCGTGATCACGCGCGAAGTACACGTAACGGCCGTCGCGCGAAAAGTGCGGCGCAGCACAGCCGACGCCGGTTGGAGAGATGCGGTCGATTGCGCCGGAAGCCAGGTCGAGCACGTGTATGGCATGGACGCCGGCATCGCTGCGCACAAATGTGGCGCGCATGCCGTCGGGTGATATGTCAACGTTGGGCTCGACTTCAGGCGCGCGCGCAAGAAGATCAATCACGTGCGAGGCGATCATGCCGCAATTCTCACACACAGGTGCGATGGTTTGTCATTCCCGCGACATGCAGTGTCTTACAATCTGCCCGCTATGCATACCGCAGGTCGGATACGAAGGTGCGCATTGCGCTGCAAACGGGAGACGCGCTAACGCATGCCTTCGACCGTGTTGGGAGCGTTGCTTGCGCTGGCAAGCGCGTTGATCTGGGGCAGCGGCGACTTTGCCGGCGGGCAAGCTTCACGCCGGGCGCAAAGCATGCATGTGCTCATTGCGGGCGGCAGCGCCGGCCTGATCATGATGATTGTCCTGGCGGCTGTTTGGCGCGAAGGCGTGCCGGATGCCCCCAGCCTGGGTTATGGCGCGCTCGCCGGCTTGACGGGCCTGCTGGGCTTGTCGCTGCTCTATTACGGGTTATCGCGCGGCGCCGCCAGTGTTGTCGCGCCTGTCTCCACGGTCGTGGCGCAAGCCATACCCGTGCTGTATGTGGCGCTGGGCGAAGGGTTGCCGGCCCCCTCGCAATTGATCGGGTTTGCATTGGCTGCGGTTGGAAGCATTTTGGTCTCGCGTAGCGCCGCGCCGGGCGCCGCCGCAAGCCGGCGCGCCAGCGTGATCACCGGCGTGGTGTCCGGTCTGGGCTTCGGCGCCTTTCTGATTGCGATCGGCTGGACGAATGAACGCCATCTGTTTGGGTCGCTGGCGTCCGCGCGCGCGACGATGATCGCCGCGGCGCTGGCCATCGTGCTGGTCACGCGCAGCCGCGTAAGCGCGGCGGCGTTCACGCCGGTGGCGTTTTTGTCAGGCGTGCTGGACGCGCTCGGCAATGCGTTGTATCTTGTTGCCAAACAATTCACCCGGCTGGACATCGCCGTGGTGCTTAGCTCGCTTTATCCGGTCTCAACCATTATCCTCAGCCGCATATTTCTGAAAGAAGATATCGCGCCTGTTCAGTGGGGGGGCATCGCGGTGTGCGCGGTCGCTGTCGCGCTTATTGTCGCGTGAGGCCGAGATCCTTCATTTCATCGCGAATGCTGTCCGGCCAGCCGTCGGCCAGCGCGCGCGGGTTGAACCCGAGTTCCCGGCGCGCTTTGGCGTTGTTGCCTATGTATGTGACGCCCGCGCTGACGCGCAGGAACTCTGACGAATAATTGGCCGGCACCGGCACCAATTTTTCGATCACGCTCATCACGGCGCTCATGGCTTTGAGCATGCCCGGTGCGCCGGTCATTGACGGCGCCTTGACGCCGCTGACGGCTTCGACCATGCGCATGCCTTCGATAAACGTGTGGCTCGGGCCGCAGATGTTGTAGCTCTCGCCGATGCGGCCACGTTCCATGGCTGCGATATGGCCCTGCGCGATGTCATCGATGTGCGCCCATGAGTAGGCGGTCTTTTGCGGCATCATGGGAAGCTTGCGCGTAAGCGCTTGGCGCAATGCGTCGCGCAGGGCGCTGGTGTCGCCCGGTCCATAAATCAGGCCTGGCTGCACAATCACCAATGGCAGTCCCTGGGCGATGTATGCCTCCGCGATCTTGTGCGCCTCGGCTTTGGTGCGATCGTATTCGCTGATATGCGTGCCTGTGAAGCGATAGGTTTCATCCACTTCGATGCCACGCGTGTCGCTGTTCACCGCCAGCGTGCTGGTGTAGACGCCTTTGGGAATCTTGAGCATTTGCATGAGGTCCAGCACATTGCGTGTGCCGTCGATGTTGATGCGCGCGCCTTCAGATTTGTCTTTTGTGCCGATCTTGTACCAGCCTGCGATGTGATACACGCCGTCGACGCCGCTCATTGGCGCGCGCATGCTTTCTTTGTCGGTCACGTCGCCTTTGCGAATGTCGACGCCGAGCGCGGCCAGGTCTCGAGCCTTTTCAGGCGCGCGCACCACGGCAATCACATCGTGTCCTGCCTGGAGCAGCATGCGCGCCACGCGCCCGCCGACAAAACCGGTGGCGCCTGTGACAAAGTATTTCATTTTTCACCTTGAATCAGTTTGGGCAGCCAGCGCAAGAATGTGCTGCCATCGTTAAAACCCAGCGGCATAAATGCCTGCAGGGTATAGGCCGCGAAATTGAGCAGAAGCACAAACTGCGCAATACGCGAGGCGGGCGACGGGCCGGTGCCAATGAGGAGAATGCAGATTCCGGCCGCCGCCGAGAGAAGCAGACTTGCAACGGGTCCGCCCAGCGCGCGCCGAACATGAATCGCCGGTGGCAGCGCTGGCTCGTCATCGGGATAGATGGACGAATCCAGCACGCCCCAGTAGCGCACGCCTGTCATTGGATAACCTGTGCCCCGCGCGGCGATCGCGTGGCCGATCTGGTGCCAGCCTGCGGACATCACAAATGCGACTGTGGCGATCAGCCCGCTGAGTATGGCGGTGATCAACGCCCAGCCAAAGGCAAGCAGGCCGATGAGGGTGAGCGTGATACAGACCAGCGCCCATCCGGCAAAGGCGGAGAGGCGAGCGCTCCAGCGCAACCCGGCAAAATGCCCCAGAAAATACTCGTTCATGTTGAGTGGTGTTGCGCGCCTGTAAGCAAGAGCAGCATCATGGCTTCCAATTCACGCGCAAAGTCGATGTTGAAGAAATCCAGGCCTTCGCGCGCAATCACATCGCGCGCCACAGCCGATGGCGCCGTCAGGTGCTGCACGCCGATGACCAACGCGTAGAGCCGCATCAATGTGGCGGCGCCATCGCCTGCGCGCAATCCAATTGCGCGCTCAAGGGCTGTGCCGGACTGCGCCAAGCGGCGCATCAGCATGCGCTTCACGGCAAGCACGGCGGCGTAATTGCTTTTGGGTTCGAGAGCAGGGTGCATCATGCCGAGCAGGCGCAGCATTGCCGGCCGATCTGCCAGCGACGCGGCAATGGCGCGAGACAGGGATTTTGCTGTGCGGCGCGGACGCGCAAGCGCTGCGTCGAGGTCGTCAAACCACAGCTCGAGCTGCTGCTCCAGGACGGCGAGATAAAGCGATTCTTTGGTGGTGAAGTACT
>JANMNW010000183.1:0-4225 GCA_031368515.1 Chloroflexota bacterium | reverse complement strand
GGAGGATGACGAAGAAGAGGAAGAAGACATCGTCGATGCCGACGACGAGGTCTCTCTAGAAGCGCTCGGTGAAGAGGAAGAAGACGACGACGAGGATGACGACGATCTGGACCTCGACGACGATGACGACGACGAGCTGCTATGGGACGATGACGACGAAGACGATGACGACGATAATGACGAAGACGATGACGCGTAGTTGCTGAGTTCGCATCCGTCGCCAGGCCCGCGCAAAGCGCGGGCCTTTTTTATTGGCTGGCCCCGCTATAAAAAGCGCTCAATCACGCGGGCGATGTCTATTGCTGAATTGGGCCGGGCCAATGCGGCCGACGCCTTGCGCGCGCGCTGCATGTCGCGCGGCTGAGCGATCCAGGCGCGCAGCTGTTTGACCACCAGAGCCGGGGTGGGACACCAGGCGCCGGCGCCCTTGTTGACAATGTAGTCGATGTTGCCTTCCTCCTGGCCGGGCACAGCATCGTACAAAATGATCGGCAGGCTGGCGATAAACGCCTCGCAAATGGTGCCCGGCCCGGCTTTGGTCACCACCACATCCGACGCGCTCATCAGCTCGGGCACGTTGTTGACAAAGCCAAACACGCGCATCAGCGGCACGCGCGCGTTCAGTCTTTCCAGGTTGTCTTTGACGGTTTCGTTGCGTCCGGC
Organism: Chloroflexota bacterium; assembly: GCA_031368515.1. Taxonomy (GTDB): domain Bacteria; phylum Chloroflexota; class Anaerolineae; order J036; family Brachytrichaceae; genus CANJQH01. Next base: position 3,562 of record JANMNW010000183.1, on the reverse strand, counting down.
CACCACCAGAAGCTGAAGCTGCAAATTGCTCATCGCCAATTCGCGCGCGGTGACTTCAAGCCGTCCCATGCCGTCGCCGCCGCCGATCAACAGCACGGTGGGAAGGTCGTCGCGCAGGCCTAGCTGTTGCCTCAGCGCGTCGCGCCCTGACATGCGCTCGCGGAAGTTCGGCGGCACAGGCTGGCCGGTGACCGTGATCTTGTCGATGCGCACAAAGTTGCGTATGGCCTCCTCGCGCGCTTCATCGGTCGGCACGATGCAATGATCGACCTCGGGCGTGTAGTGCAGCACGTGACCGGAGACCAGATCCGTTACAACGTGAATGTAGCGCGAACTCATGCGCGCGGCGGCGATGGCCATGGGCAGCGCATGGTTGAACACCGGATGGCATGACACATACACATCGGCCGGGTGATCGTGCACGAGCTCGCTGGCGGCTTTCTCGCTCATCGGCTCCAGCATGTTGCGGAGCGCGATGACGCGGCGCCGGTCGTTGCTGGCGTGAAATCCGAGCGCGTAAAGCGTGCGGGCGTAATTGACCCACAACGGGTAGCCATCGGTCAAGCCGCGCAAGGCCGTGGGCGCATAGGCCAGTCCGTTGACCAGCTCGGTTGTCACACGGTCGCCCAGCGCGATGCGGATGCCGGCCTCGATCGATTGCGCCGCGCTGCGATGCCCGCCGCCGGTGTCGCCGTACAACAAAACGATGTGTGTCATGATCGCGCCGCCGATGCATCCGCGGGAGTGGCCGGCGGCTCGCTCGCGCGCGCGACGATTGCGGCCAGCCGCCGCTCAAATTCCCGGCGCGAGAGCAGCACGCGGTGGCCGCAGGCGCCGCATTTCAGCCCAATGTCGGCGCCCAGGCGCACGATGGTCCACTCATATCCGCCGCAGGGATGTGGCTTTCGCAGGCGCACCCTGTCACCCAGTGAAATCTGCGTGAGTGTGATCGGAGCCATGCCGCAATTATAGGGCGCGTGACCCGGACCGTATAATTGCGGCTTCATGTTTCAAGGCGGGCCCATCTTCCAGTTGATCAACGCGATGCGCGATGGCGACATTGCCGGCGTCATCGGATATCTGTCGCTGATCGTTGTAATCCTGCTGATCGCGTTTCCGCTGCATGAGCTGGCGCATGCGGTGACTGCCGACAAGCTGGGCGATGACACGCCGCGCCTGAACGGCCGCCTCACGCTCAATCCCTTCAAGCACCTGAGCCTGTTGGGCAGCCTGCTCTTTCTCACACTGGGCTTCGGCTGGGCCACCACGCCGATCAACCCGCTGAATTTTCGCGGCAACTGGCGCATGAAACACGCGCTTGTGGCCGTCGCCGGACCAATCACCAATTTGCTGCTGGCCGTCATATTTGCGGTAATTTATCGCGTGGTCGAAAGCTCGAGTTCAGGTGAATCGCTGGTTTCGGCCATCGTGCTGATCGTTTGCCAGCTGGCCGTGCGCATCAACCTGTTTCTGGCGTTCTTCAATTTGATTCCCTTTCCGCCGCTGGACGGCTCCACAATTCTGCTGGCGTTCGCATCAGACGGCGTGCGCGCGCTGTTTCAACAGGTCAGCCAATACAGCTTTTACATCATCATGCTGCTGTCGTTTAGCGGGCTGTTTGGTGCGATTGTGAATGTGCTGGTCAATCCGCCGGTGCGCGCGCTTTTCAATATTCTGATCCCCTGAGGCGAAGACATGGCAAAAACAAAAGTGGCTCTGGTTGGCTGCGGTCGCACTGGTTTGACGATCGCGCACGGCATCAAAGCGGCCATGAAAGATATCGAAGTGGTGGGGCACGACAAGGAGCGCGATGTGGCGCGGCTGGCGCTGGGGGCCAAGGCCATCGACCGGGAGGAGTGGAATCTGCCCAAAGCGTGCGACGGCGCCGCGCTGGTCATCATTGCCATTCCCTCCGGCGGCGTCGAGCTGACCGTCAAGTCGATTGCGAAGGATGTGGGGCAGGGCGGCACCGTATGCATCGTGGGCGGTTCAAACGCGGACAACCTGGCGCTGGCTGAACGCCATCTGGCCGCGGATGTGGCGTTGGTCAGTAGCAATCTGGTGCTTCATCCAGAGCAGGTGGCGCCGGGCGCACAGCCAGGTCCGGGCCAGCTTAAAAACGCCGTCTGGTCGATCGCTGCGCGCGGCAGCGAAGAGCAAATCGGCGCGTTCTCCAGCTTTGTCACGCTGCTTGGCGCGCAGCCGGTGTTTGTCGATCCGGCCGAGCGCGACGGCATGAGCTTAAGCGTGGACGCGCTGCCGGCCATGCTGGACAGCCTGCTCATGCTCACCGTGTCGGGCGACGCGGCCTGGCGCGAGCGCGGCTGGGCGGCGGGCGCGCAGTTCGCCGCCGATACCGCCGGCACCCCTGGCGCGCCGCAGTTTATCGCGGCCATGATGGCCAACCAGCCGGCCATGACACATTGGCTAAATCAATTCATGCTGCAATGCATGGCCTTGCGCGATGCGGTGGAAGAGGGCGATGCCGCCGCCATCGAGAAGCAGCTCGCCAGCGCTGAAGCGCGCCGCGAGGCCTGGCTCTCCAATTGGCGCAAAGGCCGCGACACCGGCGCGGCGCCGATCGAGCCGCAAGGCCGCTCGATGCTTAGTGTTTTTGTCGGCCAGCGCATGGCCGACAAGATCGCCAAACGGCCGGGCGGCAAGTAGCCGACAATGAACGGCCGATGGTGGCAGCGTGCGGTTGACGGTCTAGCGTGATTATGAAAATTCTCAGCCTGGCGCCCACGTCGTTTTTTAACGACTACGGATGTCACGTGCGCATCCTCGAAGAGGCGCGCGCGCTGATGGCGTTGGGCCATGATGTCACCGTGCTGACGTATTACAAAGGCAAGGCTGTGCCGGGCCTGCGCATCATCCGCACCATTCCCACGCCCTGGCGGCCCGAGTATGAAGTCGGCTCCTCGCGCCATAAATTCGCTTTTGACGTGCTGCTGGCCATCCGGCTTGTGCGCGTGCTGGCGCGCGCGGCGCTCGAGCGCAAGCGCTTTGATCTGATACATGCGCACCTGCATGAAGGCGCGCTGATCGGCGGCCTCATTGGCCGGCTGTTCGGAGTGCCGGTGTGCTTTGACTTTCAAGGCAGCCTGACCGACGAGATGGTGATGCACCGTTTTGTCACGCCCGGTTCATGGGCGCAGCGGCTGTTTTCGCGCGTGGAGCGCCTGGCCAACACGCTGCCGGATGCCATCGTCACCAGCACGCGCAACGCCGCCGAGACATTGCGCGGCACCGTTCGCGCGCCCGTTGAAGCGCTGCCCGACGGGGTCAGCACCGCGTTTTGCCGGCCCGATGTCATCGACGAGGCCACCCGTGCGGCCATGCGCGGCCACTACGGCATTGGCCCCGATGAACCGGTTGCGGTGTTTTTGGGATTGCTGGCGCAGCATCAGGGTATACAAAGCATTATCGAGGCGGCGGCGCATTTGAAAGCGCGCGGCGCAACGCCTCAGGTCAAGTGGATGGTGATGGGCTATCCCAACGAGCACATTTGGCGTGACATGGCCGCGGCCGCCGGCGTGGCCGATGTGATGGTATTTACCGG
>JANMNW010000260.1:0-6763 GCA_031368515.1 Chloroflexota bacterium | reverse complement strand
GCCGATCTGGACGCAGCCATTCATCGCTGCTGCCGTTCTTTTACCTCCGCCGGTCTCCTGGCGCTTACCAATTGCTCCGTCAATCGAGCGGCTCGTGCCGCTCTTTCCACATGACATTTCTTTTGGCTACTGACTTAGAGCGTCGCCTTCCCGAGCAGAGCGTCGTCATCCCGACCGGCGTGTTGTCATCCCCACCGGCCCGTTATCATCCCGACCGGAGCGCTGTCATCTCGACTGGAGCGTCGTCATCCCGGCCGGAGCGTCGTCATCCCGACCGGAGCGCTGTCATCCCGGCCGGAGCGTCGTCATCCCGACCGGAGCGCTGTCATCTCGACTGGAGCGTCGTCATCCCGGCCGGAGCGTCGTCATCCCGGCCGGAGCGCTGTCATTCCGACCGGTCCGTTATCATCCCGACCGGCTGGTCGTCATCCCGAGCAGAGCGAGGGATCTTTGCCGCATCTGCGCCGCAAAACGTTCAGCAAAACAAGGCATCGTTTTGCCAAAGCTCGAAAGTTACCTGCGCGCGCTCCCGATTTCAACGCACGCTTGCGTTGACATCGCTCGCTGGGATGACGCCGCCATGAGCTGTGCGTTGGCCGCGACGGCTTGAAGTACCATATGGAATGCGACCTGCTGCATGGAAGAGTATCAGCTTTGATTGGCGCCAGGCGCGTTTGGCGTTCCGCTTTTGCTTTATGCACAAAGGAGCAATTTGATTCACGACAACGACTTCAAAATGCCGCTGGCCGCGCTGTTGGGTGAGGCGTTTGGCGCACTTGAGACCGACTCAGGTTTTTTCATGGACAACGGCCATGATGGCTTGCTCGGCGTGCTGGGCGAAGTTGATGCCGGCACTGCATCGGCGGCACTACAGCCGCAGAATGCCACGATTGCCTCACATGCCGGCCATGTGCTGCATGTGATCGATCTATTTCTCGCGTTCGAACAGGGTGAACACCCGCGCGCGGATTGGGAAACGGCATGGCAGCGGCGAAAGGTTGATGCGGCGGAGTGGACCCAGTTGCGCGACGATCTGCGTGCGCGCTACGATGACATCATGGCCCGGCTCCATGCGCGCACCGATTGGGCCGGGCAGGTTGCCGGCGCGTGGATGATGTTGCTCGCGCATGTGGCCTATCATGTGGGGGAAATTCGGCAGATCAGAACATCGCTGACAGCCGGCGCATGACGCGCATGGCCGCCTGCGCCCGGAGGACCGATGCCCGCAACAGCAAAAGCCAAAACGATGCCCAAGCCTGGGGCCAAGAAGGCGGCGCCGGCCGGTCGCATCACCGTGCAGAATGTAAACGTGCCTGGCTACACTTCGACAGTGGACGCTGTCAAGTACGAGGTGATGCGCCGAGCGCTTTTGAAAGTGCTTCCAAAGAAAGCGCCCGGGATCACGCAATCCGAAATGATGGCCGCGGTTGTGGCGCATCTTCCCCAGGACTTGTTTCCCCGCGGCGCGAAGGCCGGCTGGTGGACCAAGTGCGTGCAGCTCGATCTGGAAGCCAAAGGCGTCATGCTGCGCGAGACGGTGAAGCCGCTGCGCTGGCACAAATCGTAGCGCTGAGGTGCGGGCGAGGCCGTTTGCACAAGTGGCGTATCATGTCAGTGTGATTCGGCAGATCCGCACCTCGCTTACGGAGCAGCTTCTGTCGATGAGGGGGACGCTCAAATCGCTGGAGTTTCTATGCGCCTCAAAAAACCCTCTTCAATAATCCCCATGAAAACCGAGGTTGTGGTCAAGCCGCAACGCGTGACCGTGCAAAATGTCAATGCGCCTGGGCGCACCTCGACTGTCGACGGCAGCATGTATGAAGCCATGCGGCGGGCGCTGCTCAAGGTGCTGCCGCGCAACGCGCCCGGCCTAACGCAGGCGGAAATGATCGCCGCCGTCGTGCCGCATCTGCCGGCCGATTTGTATCCCGGCGGCGCGAAGGTCGGCTGGTGGGCCAAATGCGTACAGCTGGATCTTGAGGCCAAAGGCATCCTTGCCCGTGAAGCGGGCAAGGTGTTGCGCTGGCATCGCGATACGATGTGATCAGTGTGTGCCGGCCGAGCCGCGGTCGGCCAGCGTGCGGTCCTGCGCAAAGCGGTTGAGACCAAAGGGTGCGATCAGCTCCGGCGTCTTGCCAGTTGCGATCAGTTGCGCCATTTGCTCGCCGCCAGCCGGAATGGCCTTAAAACCCCAGGTGCCCCAGCCAGTAGTGATATAGAAGCCGTCCACGCCGGTCTCGCCCATGATCGGCGAGTAGTCCGGGCTCATATCGCACACGCCGGTCCATTGCCGCAAAATGCGCAGATCGCGCAGAAACGGAAACAGCGTCATGGCGCGAAACGAGCAGCTTTGCAGCAGATGATGGCCGGAGCCATACGAGTGGCTCGGTTGTCGGTCGATCTCCGCGCCGATCAGCATTTCGCCGCGCGCGGTTTGCGACAGATAGAACAGCAGGCCGGTCGATCCAATGATCGGGTCGAAGCTGTTTTGATAGTGATTGGTGACATAGGCTTGCAACGGATGGCTGCGAATAGGCAGCCGCACGCCGGCCATGTTGCCCAGCGTTGTGACCTGGCCGCCCACGGCCGAGAGCACCGCCCCGGCTGAAATATTCCCTGCGCTGGTGCACACGCCGGTGACGCGGTTGCCGTCTTTTATCAAGCCGGTCACGGCGGTGTTCTGCAGCACGGTCACACCGGCGCGCATGGCGCCTTCGGCAAAAGCCCACACCACGCGATCGTGCCGCGCCGTCGCGCCTTCGGTGTGCCAGGAGCCGCCCAGCACCGGCCAGACGCCGCCGCCGTCCAGATCGATCTGCGGGCAGATCTCTTTGATCTGCTTTCGATCCACCGCGACGGTCTTGGCTCCAAATGCGGTGTTGACCTCGGCGCGCGCCCTTTCGCCGCGCAACGCCGCCTCGGTGTGCGCCAGCCACAGCAGCCCTTTCTGCTTGAACATCACCCAGCGCTCGGTCTCTTTTTCGAGGCTGTAATACAGATCGACGCTGCGCTGATAGAAGCGCACGGCTTCGGGGATGCCGTAGTTGGAGCGGATGACGGTGGTGTTGCGGCCGGAGTTGCCCGAACCGATGTACTTTCGTTCGAGCACCAGCACATTGGTGATGTTGTGCCGTGTGGCTAGATAGTATGCCGTGGCCAGGCCATGTCCGCCGCCGCCGACGATGATTACGTCATAACTGCTCTTGGGCTTGCGCCAGGTCAGCTCCACTTTCTTTTCGACAAACTCATTCATGCCGCACGCTCCGTCACGCCAGCAGACAGGCGTTCTTGCAGGTCGCCGGACACCGTGGCCGGCGTCATGATCAACACGCGGTCGCGTTCAAACCACAGCTTTGTGGCCAGCCCGCCGACCATGCCTTGCGCAAACGCCGGCCGCATCGATGGCGGCTCCCATTCGCAGTAGCGCTCAAGATATGCCTGTGCTTCGTCGGTTGTAAGCCACACACCCGCGTATCCGGCGTCGGCCACCACGATGGCGTGCGGGTCGTCGACGGCGCCGGCTGCCACATCAGCCAACACAAAGGCTTCATCGCGCGCGGTGCGCAGCACGATTGCGCCTGCGGGCCAGCGCGCGCCATCGAGCGCGGCGGGCGTTGCCACAATGCGCGTGCCTGGAAATCGGGTGGGAGTGAGCTTATGCGCGCGCACGGGCGGCCTCCGGATCATAGAACGGTGTTTGAACGCGCTTGGCGATGCGGCCGTTGACGCTGACGCGCTCGGGCGCAGCGCCGTCGAACAGCTTGACCCAGGCCAGCATGATGGTTTTTCGCAACAGCGGCGAGAATGAGCTCGATGTGACATAGCCGGCGTAGTCGGCCATGTCGCTGCTTTCGCCGCGATAAACCACCGAGCCTTCCAGCGGAGCCGGGCCGTCCATCTCAAGCCCGACGAGCATTTTGTCCAGCGGCAGCTTGTTGGTGCGCAGCAGCGCCTGCTTGCCGACAAAATACGGTTTGTCCAGCTTGACCGCCCACTCGTGATTCAAGCGGCGCGGTGTCGAATCAAAATCGCTGTCCTGTCCCACAATGATGTGGCCTTTTTCGAGACGCAGCTTGAGCAGCGCTTCGATCCCGTGCGGCTTGATGCCCAGATCGGCTCCGGCCCGCATCAGTGCGCGCCACAGCGCGACCGAGTGTTCGGCAGGATGGTGCAGCTCATACGACACCTCGCCGGTGAAGCTCAGCCGATAGACCTTGCAACGCACGCCGGCAATCACCGCTTCGCGATGTTCCATGAATGCCAGCAGCTGATCGAACCCGAGCCGCTTGAGCAGTGTGGTTGCCAGCGGGCCGGTGACGTTGATCGCGCCAAGCGACATGGTCTGATTCAAAAGCCGCACGTCGAGTCCCCACGATTCCACCCAGTCGCGCACCCATAGCTCGGCGGTCGTCGCGCCGCCGCTGGTGAATGTCAGCGTGTAGCGCGTGTCGCTGTCTTTGCTGATCAGGCCGTCGTCGAGCACATAGCCGCGCTCGTCGAGCAACAGCACATAGCGCGAACGGCCTGTCTTGATCGTGCTCACTTTGGTCGGATAAAGCCGTTCGAGCGCCTCGAGCGCGTCCGGGCCGGAGATTTGCATCTTGCCGAGCGTGCTCACATCGCCGATCGACACCGCTTCACGCACCGCCCAGTATTCGGCCTCGACGTTGCCGTAGTTCCACGGCCGATACCAGCCTCCCACGCGCGTGACATAGGCGCCAAGCGCGCGATGCTCGGCATCGAGCGCACTGCGCGGCGTGGCGGTGTGATGCGATCCGGCCGAAACTTCGCCCATCGTAAGCTGGCGCGCGACCGGGCGCGCGGTAAACGGTTGTTGGAGCACGCCGCCGCGGTTCTGCAAAAAGCTGCGAATGTGTGGAATGCACGCGGCGCCCTGGCAGGTGCCGGTGCCGGCCAGCGTGCTACGTTTGACCAGCTCCAACTCGCGAAAGCCGCGCTCCCAAACCGATTGCAGATCGTCGACGCTTACGCCGGAGCAGCCGCACACGATACCGGCCAGCGGGCATGGCGGGATGTCCGGCTCGCGCGCGGCATCGCCGATGGTGCGCACCGTCAGCCCGGGAACTTGCGCCGCCATGCGCGCAAGCCCGTTGCGCGGGCTCAACCCGAACCCAACTGAGACGCTGTCGCACGGAGTGCGCCGCTCATTGCCTTGGGCATCCCGCGTGATGATGGCGGCGACATGGCCGCGGCCGTTGTCTTCAAAACGCAACAGCTGGCCTTCAACGTGTTCGCATGGCATGCCGTCGGGTGCCGCGCCGATCGCAGCCACGCGTCCCAGCGCAACGCCTGCCGAATGCATCAGCGCGGCAGCGCGGGCGGTAAAAATGCTGCTGAGTTCGCTGCCAGGTGCGACGGGTTGAATCTCAGCCGCACCGGTGGCGACCACCAGCTCGCGCTTCACGTGAACGTTGAGCATGCCCGCGTCTGTTCGCGCCACGACCAGCGGGCCTGGATACACGCCGATCACTTCCTGGCCTCCCGCGGCATCCAGCACGATCACCCGGTTGCCGTCGGCGTGTGCGGCTTCGGCCGCAGCTTTGCCCGCTTCGCCTTGGCTGACCACGACCACATCGCAATGCAAATGCCGGGCGTGAATCTCCGGCCCATGTCGTTCGGTGACGGGCAGGGGCGGGTAGCCATCCGCGTGCGCGCGTTCGACGCGCAGTCCGGCGCGCGCTTGTGTTTGGCATGCGCGAACATAGGCGATGCCATCAACTGAGACGAGGCAGTTGGCGCAATCGCCGGCTGCGCATAAGGCGCCGCCGCTTGTCGGCTGGATGCCGGCGCGCAGCAGCGCGCTCAGGATGCTGTCGCCTTCAGCGAAGGGCTGCGGCGCGCCGTCGACTATGAGGCGTCTGGAATGTGAGTCAGTCATAGCGTAGTGGCCGCAGTTTATCGCGAAGCGTGCACGGCGTGACAAGCGCAGTTGCGCCGCGGGCGCGCAAGGCAATATTGAAACGCCCGTCATGCCGAGCGGAGCGAGGCATCTTGCTGTGTGAGGGGCAGATCCATCGCACCGCTCGCGCGCAATCAGCCCAGGCCATAGACTGTCTTCAGGCTTTCAATATGGCTGGCGACATGCCCGGCGATGACGTGCAGCCAGGCGCGCACCGAAGTGCGCCGGCCGGAGACGATCGTCGCGCGCACATGCGTCTCGGGCGCAAGATTGCGCACGAGCGGCAAGGTGGCGGCGCGGATCAAGTCGAATTCTGCAAGCAGATCGCCCACGCTGCGATTGTTGGCGACGGTGCTGACGGCCGAGGCGTACTCATCCTGCTCAAAACCGGGGATGGCCGCCTGTTCACCGCGCGCGATCGCCAATGCGCGAAAGGTCAGTATGCGCTCGGTGTCGTTGATGTGCTGGAGCACTTCTTTGATGCTCCACTCGCCCGGTTTGGGGACAGCGCGGGCGCTGGCGTCATCAAGCGTGTCGACCAACGCTCGCAGTTCGACGGGCTGCGCCGCCAACATTGCCAGGATGTTGACGCCTTCCGGCACGCGCGAGATGTAGTCCAATTGAAACGGATGGTATTCGTCCGGCGTGGGTTTGGAAATGACCATAGCCTATTCTAGCGATTTCCGTCCATGCGCCCTCTTTGGGGGTGCATTTTTCTAAAGGGGAGCGCAGCTGAGCCAGTGCGAGTCAAAACAGCCGGACATGAGCGCCATACGCAAAGGCAGGATGTGCTCAAGACCGGCACGAGACCAACGCATGCCTGCGGCGCTGACGCGATGCTTG
>JANMNW010000182.1:0-3413 GCA_031368515.1 Chloroflexota bacterium | reverse complement strand
GCCGTTGGGCCTGTTCCCTGCAATGCTTTGTAAAACTTGCGCGGCAACCGATCGTCCTTGCGGCCCAGCCCCTCGCGCTGGTTAAACACGCGCATCATCGCCAGGCGGCGATCGCCAATGGTCAGCATCTCGTCGATGGTGAAGTCGTTCCAGCCCGTGACAGCTTTGACCGTGTCGACGGTCTCCTGCGGGCCAAACAGGCTCCACGCCGGCCCATACACAAACTGGCACAGGTCGGCGCTGTCCAGAAACGAATACATCTTCTGCGTGACATAGGCGTAGCGCACTTTCTCGCTGCCCAGGCTGCGGTCGGGGAGTTTTTCGTTGAATCCAAGCAGCGCCAGGCGATCCATGTAAAAGTCGGTCGCGCCGGACTCAATCATGGGATCGTGCTCAGAGGACTGATGATCGGCGCCAAATGCGTTTACGGCATAGATCAGGCCAAGCGAGCGTTTCGCCTGCGGCATGTGCGCCGGCGCCTCGGCGCCCTTGACCGTGATCAGGAATTCCTCGCCCTTGCCCATAGCCTTTGCGGCGCGGTCGCTGCCGTCCGCCAGCACCGCGCCAAAGCCTTCGCGCTTGGCCATCATCTCTGTCATCCGAACCATTGCATCGGCATTGCCAAAGCGCAACGCCATGCCAACCTCCGCCTCCGACAGCGTGCCGTTTTCCATGCATTCCATGGCCCAGGCAATGGTCGCGCCCGCGCCGATCGTATCCATGCCATATTCGTTGCACAACTGGTTGGCCAATGACACCGCATTGAGATCGTCGATGCCGCAGTATGAGCCGAAGGTGCCCAGGGTCTCGTATTCCGGGCCGCCGTAGAGCGGCGTGATCTTGCGCCCCTTGTATTCGGATTCGACCACGCGCTTGCAGCGCACAGCGCAAGAGTAGCATGTGTCGCGTTCCTTGAGGATGGTCTCTGCCATCACCTCGCCGGAAATGGGTTCGCACCCCTCGAACTGCCCCTCGTTGTAGTTGCGTGTGGGCAATGTGCCGGTGGCATGCTGGGACGAGACAACGCCGGCCGTGCCCAGCAGCGCCAGGCTGTTCACATCGGCATTCGTTTTCACATCAGCCGATCCCGCGCGCGCAAGCTCGGACAAACGCTTGGCGTCGGCCACCTGCAGTCGTTTGCTTTTGCCGCGCGCCACCACGGCCTTTAAATTCTTGCTGCCCATCACCGCACCAAGCCCGGTGCGGCCGGCGGCGCGGTTGGCCATGTTCATGATGGCCGCAACGCGCACTTTGTTTTCACCCGCGATGCCGCACTGCAAAATTTCGATCTTGTCGTCGCCCAGCTCCTGTTTGAGCAGGGCATCGACATCGCCCGTGGTTTTGCCCCACAACTTCGACGCATCGCGCAGTTCAAACTGGCCGTCGTGAAGCCACAGATACAGCGGGCGCCTGGCCGCGCCCCGCACCACAATGCCGTCATAACCGGCAAACTTCATTTCGGCCGGAAAGAAACCTCCCACCTGCGAATCGCCAATGCCATGGGTCAGAGGCGACTTGGCGTTGGCAGTGAGCCTGCTCTGCCCGCTAATCGGCGCGCCAGTCAACGGCGAGAGCATCAAGGTCAAAATATTGTCCGGGCCAAGCGCATCCGCGCCGGGCTTCAACTCGTTCAAGATGTAGTGCAGCCCCATCGCCGAGCCGCCCATGTATTTTCGATAGAAGCTTTCGGTGGGCGTCTCAACCGTGATCCGTTCGCTGGTCAGGTCAACATGAAGAATTTGTCCTGCATATCCGTTGGGCATAGTGTTCTCCGTAGCCGTGAGAGAGTCCTGAAAGTATACGGGTGGCGGGCCTGGCGCGCCATTTGGATATGCCCGTTCGAGACTCAGTGAAAAAGCATCGAGGCGCATGACTTGGTCGCATACGCCAGCGAAGTGCTGGGGGAATCGCTAACGCGGCAGGATCGCATCGATCATGCGCTGGCCGCCTACCGCCACGGGCTGGATGCGTTGCTGGGCAGCCCGCAATACCGCAGCGTGCGCCTGCGCAACAAAGCGGCATACCTGCTTGAAGCCCGCCTGCACCGCATCGATGAAGCGCGCAGCGAGGCGCTTGGCGCGCGGTTGGAAGCCGAGATCATGGCTGGCAGCGTCGAAGACCGGGCGGGCAACTATGGCGCCGCTCGCACGCGCTTCGAATCCGCGCTGGATTTGGTGAAAGACATCGACACTCATGGGGTCGAACGCGCGCTTCTCTACGCCAGCTATGGCAATCTGCTGTGGAAGCAGCGCGAGCTTGGTGCGGCGCAACATAGGCTGCGCCAAGCCTTGCGGCTCGACCAGCAGCGCGTCGCCCTGCACGCGCAGACGTCGCATCACGTCAACTTGTCTGCTGTCAACATCATGGCGACACGCTATGAAGACGCGCGCAGGGTTGGCCATCGCCGAAACACTTGGGCAGACATATCTCATCGCCGGGCTATGTTCCAATGCGGGAGAGGCTTGTTGCCATCGCAAACGCTACGACGACGCGCTGGAATTTGCGCACCGTTCGCTCAGCCAGGAAGACGAGGGCAGGCGGCCGTATGCCCTGACGGTAGTTGGGAATAGCCGAAGTCGGTCTTGGCAGATCCACGCAGGCGCGCCAGTCGTTACACGGCGCCGTCGCGGCGGCAGCCGATATTGAAGACGTATATGCTGAAGCCGCCGCATTGCGTGTGCTCGGGAACGTCGAACACACGCAGCGCTCATTCGACTCTGCGCGCACGGCGTATGCGCGCTCGATGGCGTTGTATATGCGGCTGGATCTGGCAGTTGAGTGCGCCGAAGTGGGCGGGTTGCTGGAACTTTTGCCACAGCGCTAGACGTGCTATGCTGTCGACGTCATGCGCGTCACGGTCAAGTTGCACGGCTTGCTTCGCCCCTATCACCCCGGGCCAAATCGATCCAGCGTGCTTGAGCTGGAGTTGTTTGACAACGCCACACCCGCCGATGCCATTGCGGCGCTGAAGCTGCCCGCCGAGCTGGCGCGGCTGATTTTTGTCAATGATGTGCAAGCCACCGGGACTCAGCCACTGAGCGAAGGCGATCACATCGGCCTGTTCAGCGTCGTGGTTGGGGGTCGATTCCATCTTGCGGCTGGGCTGGCATAGCCGCTTTTCCGATCCGGCCGCAATTCACAGCCAATCACGGCAAACTTACAGGATCGAGGATGTAGCAGCAAACCCTCTTCTGCGCAGTGCGCAAAGGATGATGTCCGGGCGCTTTGGACAAGCATATTGAACGCATGCCCTCAATCGTCGCTTCGCATGCGTCAAGTCCGTTGAAACGGTCAGGCCACGCTCGCGTTGGCGCGCTGGCAGGAGCGCTGCTTGGCGCGATCCTGGTGGTCATGACGCTGGCAGCTCACTCGGGCTGACACTGGATTACTTTGGCACCCCACGGCCAAGTGGC
>JANMNW010000217.1:0-15750 GCA_031368515.1 Chloroflexota bacterium | reverse complement strand
TTGACACGTTTGTCAAGCCACGGCATAGCTTTTCTCGGGACTCGGGACTCGGGACTCAGGACTTACTTACTGGATGTCCCACTCCTGGGCATTCCAGAATCCGCTGCTGGTCGAACTCATGCGAACGCCCGAGACACGCTTGGTGGTGACGACGATGTCCAGTCGCGCATACATCGGGATCACATAGGCTTTGTCATACATGATCTTCTGCATCTGCAGAATGATCGCCTTGCGCGCATCCGGATCGGCGATGCCGGCCTGCTCGTTGGAGAGCCTTTCCAAATCGGCATCGATCAAGCGATACGAATTGTTGCCTTCACCTTCGGCCGTTGCGATGCCCGCCGCCTTGAAGTAGTCGCCCGGATCGGGGTCGCCGCCGTTGACAAATTGCGTGGTGAAGCCGCCGAGTTCATAATTGCCGCTGCTCAAAGTGCCGTTGTTGGCAAAGCTGTCAAACAGCACGTCCGACGGCTTGTTATCCGGCGTGAACTCGATGCCGATGTCTTTCAAGTTCTGCTGCACCAGGGTCTGCACATCGGCGCGCAATTGGTTGGGCGTTGTCGTTGAATGCTTGTACGACAGCTTGATGTCCTTGCCGCCGCACTGGCCGACGCGGATGCCATCGTCTCCAGGCTTGTATCCCGCCTCGTCCAAAAGCGCTTTGGCCTTGTCCGGGTCGTACGCATAGGGCTTCAATTCGGAGTCTTCGTACTGCGAATTCGGCCACAGGCCTGCCACAACTTTGCTCTTGCCATACAACAGCTTGTCCGCAATCGTAAAGCGGTCGATGCCATACAGGAAAGCCTGGCGCACCTTCAAATCTTTGAACGGGCAAAGCTTGTCCAGCGCTTCCTTCGACAATGTGCTGGGCCACTTCTCGCCAAAGTTAAAGAAGTAATGCTCAAACGACGGGCCGGGTTTGATATACGTCGTCAACTGATCCTTCAAGCCTTCCAGATCGGGGATGTTGGACTCGGCAAAGTCCGCGCCGATGTCCACGTCGCCTGCGCGCAGACCGGCCAACAACGCATCGCGATCGGGAACGATTTTGACAAAGATCTTGTCAAGCTTGGGTTTGCCGCGCCAATATAGCGGATTGGCTTCGAACACGATGCGGTCGCCTTTCACCACTTCGGTGATCTTGAACGGGCCGTGGCCGATCTTGGAATTGAGCGCCCAATCGCTGCCGTCGAGCGACTTGAGGTCCTTGAGCACGTGTTGTGGCATCAGTCCTTTGTAGGCGAAGAGCAGCGCCCATGGCGCATAGACCTGCGAGAACTTGATCACCGCAGTTTCGGTGTCGGGCGTGTCGATCGATTCAATCTTGTCGTAGCCATCGCGCCCGGTGATGCCTTTGTTGGCGTCGTTCATCACCTGCTCCCAGGTGAACTTCAAGTCAGCCGAGGTCAGAGGCTCGCCGTCGCTCCATTTCAGATCCTTTTTGAGTTTGATCGTGATGGTTTTGCCATCGGCCGACACACCGCCATTTTTCGCGGTGGGCAGCTCGGCGGCCAGCTCCAGCACCGGGTTGTCTTTCTCGTCGTAGTGCCACAGACCGACGTTGGCAAACCACGAAGCCCAAAAGGCGAACGTCTGCGAACTGAACCACGGGTTCAGCGCGCTGGGTTCCTGCTGAAAGCCCACGGTGAGGGTCTTTCCCCCTTCGGAACTTGCAGGCGCCGGGGCTTCAGTTGACGCTGGCGCTTCGGTCGGCGCCGGGGCGTCGGTGGCCTTTGGCGCTTCAACCGCCGCAGGCGCGCTCGTCGGCGGCGCTGCCGGTGTTGCGGCGCCGCCACAAGCGGAGAGCAGCAAGACGGCGGCGGTCAACGCGCCGGTCCAATTCCATTTTTTCTTGTTGAGCATGCGATTTCTCCTCGTGTGAAGGCATTTGGAAATAGGCTTGCGGGGTAGGCAGAGGGTGGCGCGGCGCGGCGTTAATGAGGCTTAATGTTGGCGGGATTATAGGGGTGCGGCGAGCGCACGCAAGCCCATTTGGGTACATTTCCTGGCCGCACACCTGCCGGAGCCTAAAACTCGGGGTCGCTGGCGCTCGGCGCGATCGGCCAGCCCTGTGCGTCCCAGCCCAGCACTTCGATGCGCAGCACCGGTTTGCCGGCCAGAGCGGTGTCATAAGCGTGATACACAAGGTAGTCGATTTCCTTTTCACGAAAGATTGCGTTGTGACCAGGCCCTTTGAAGCGTCGGCCGCCGCTCAACACCGGTGTGCCGCCACCCGATGCCATCGCCACGCCACCGCGGTCGATATACGGGCCATCGATGCGGGTTGAACGCCCTACCCGAATGTTGTAGCTGCTGTTCAAGCCCTGGCAGCACTGGTCAAAGGACGCAAAAAGATAGTAGTAGTCGCCACGCGGCACAATGTAGGGCGCTTCGATCGCTCCAAACAGCGTGGCCGGGCTGTGTGGACGTCCTGCGATCGCCAGAAGCGTGGAGTCGCCGGAAGGCTTGCCGGAGGCCGGGTCCAGTTTGCGCAGCTTGATGCCGCTCCAAAAGCTGCCCCAGGCCAGCCACGGCTTCCCCTCGGCGTCAATCGCCACCGCGGGATCGATGGCATTCCAGTTGTCGTTGGCGCTTGATGCGATCACCAGGCCTTGATCGATCCAGGCATAGTCCGCGCTTTGTTGATCCAGTGTTTTGTTCGTCGCCAACCCAATCACCGAGCGATTTTTGCCAAAGGTCGAGCCCGAGTAGTACAGATGCCACAAACCGTTGAAGTAAGAAATGTCCGGCGCCCATAGATCGCCAACGCCCGGCACCGCATCCGTCACCCACTTCGGCGTCGACTTAAACACCGTGCCGCAATACTCCCAGGCCAGCAAGTCTTTCGAGCACAGCATTGGAAGCTTTGCGCCGGTGGCAAACACAACATAGCCCCCGGTGCCGCCCGCCATCACAGGATCGTGCGCGCGCAAAAAACCCGTCAGCGCCAGCACTGGGCCGGCGCTCACACTGGCCGGTGGCTTGGGCGCGGGCGTAGATGTCGGCGCTGGAGCCAACGCAGAGCAGGCGGTCAGGGCCGTGCTCGCCACTGCGGCGGCTATTTGACTTTGTGTGCGAGTTGAACGAAACATGGCGTTATGAAAATCTCCGGCATTCGCACTCTGATCCTAAGCCGTCTTCATGAACGCCACGAACAGTGGTTCACCGCAAGCATCCGGGTGTTCAAGGCCGACTGTGTGATCGTCGTAATCGACACCGACGACGGTGTTCGCGGCATTGCCGAAGCCTGCGCCTACGGCGGCCCGGAACAGATTCGGGACTGGGTGGCGTTTTTGAGCGAAGGGCTGATTGGCGCCGACCCGCTCGATTTGCACACAGCACCGCCGCCGCACTACAAGAATTCGGCCTATGACTGCGCCGTGGCGGGCATCGACTGCGCGCTCTGGGACATTCGCGGCAAGGCCGCCGGCAAGACCACCGCCCAGCTCATCGTCGATCTTGGCCTCACGCCGCGCAGCGCGCCCGCGCTGGACGCGGTGCGGCTCTACGCCTCATCGGGTTGCCGTTACGACTGGGGCGACAACCCGCGCCAGCTGATCGACGAAGCGCTGGGCTATGTCGCGCAGGGCTACACCGCGATGAAGTTCCGGATCGGCACCAAGTGGTCGTGGCATGGCGTCACAGTCGATCGTTTTCTTGGGCTGATACGCGAGCTGCATCAAGCCGTGCGCGCCACCGGCAAACGCTTTGATCTTGCGCTCGACGGCAATCAACGCTTGACCGAAGAGCAAGCCATGCCGATCGCCAAAGAGCTTGACCGGCTGGGCTTTGCCTGGCTGGAAGAACCGATCCCACAAACCAACATCGCCGGCTACGCGCGCCTGGCGGCGGCCGTCGACATGCCCGTGACCGGCGGCGAGCAGTTTACGACGCTGGAACAGTTCCGTCCGTATCTTGACGCGCGCGCGTATGACATCGTGCAGCCGGACATGGGCTGGTGCGGCATCACCGAAGGCTTGAAGATCGCCACCTATGCGCACAAGCGCGGCATCAAGGTGATTCCACACAGCTGGCACAACGGCCTGATGGGCCTCGCCAACTCGCACTATGTTGCCGCCCTGCCCGACCCAATCCTGTGCGAGATTTGCATGATCCAAGGACCGCTTCAATGGGCGATCGTCCGTGAAAAGCCGGATATTCGTGACGGCGTGCTGCACTTTAGCAAATCGCCCGGGCTCGGATTCACACTGGCCGAAGGATTGGAAGAACGCTTCCCGTTCGTAACCGGCTCCTGGGCCACGCCCGTTGAACGCGAAGACGCTATCGTTTGACAAGAGAAAAAGAATTCAGGAGACTGATCATGAGCTACAAAGGCACGCAACTCATCGCCCCGCGCGGGCTTGAACTACCCATCGCCGGGCCAGCCTTCACCCGCCCGGACAAAGCGCTGATGCGCAAAATGCAGGCCGTCAGCACCGCCACCGCCAGCGCCGAGCTGCATCGCATTGGCATCCGCCAGACATTTATCGAAGGACCGCGGCCATTTCATCCCGGCAAAAAAGTCGTGGGCAGCGCGGTCACCTTGCAGTTCATGCCGCAGCGCGAAGATGTGGCCAGCGGCGTGGATCAGGAACACAAGGAGAAGTTCAGCGCGCTCTGGCATGTGTTTAACAGCGTGCAACCGGGCGACATTCTCATGATCCAGGCCTGGGGCAATCTGTACACCGGCTGCGTCGGCGAGATGCTGACCACCTATTTCAAAGGCCGCGGCGGCATCGGCATGGTCATCGACGGATGTTTTCGCGATTGGCCCAATATCCAGCCGATCGGCACGCCGTTCTGGGCGCGCGCCAGCACGCCCAACTACGCCTCGCAGGACAAGCTGTTCCCGTGGGCCTACAACGTGCCGGTGGCGCTGAGCGATGTGCTGGTGCTGCCTGGCGACATCGTCATCGCCGATGACGACGGCGTGGTCGTCGTGCCGCAGCAGATGGCCGAGCAGGTCGCCGAGATCACGCTTGAGCACGAGGAATGGGAGACCTTCAGCCGCATGAAACTGGCCCAAGGCGGCGAGCTGTTCAAGTATTACCCTCTCAACGAAGAAGGCGAAAAAGAGTATCAAGCCTGGCGTAAGGCGCAGGCAAAGAAAGCGTCCAAGCGAAAGGCCAAGCGCAAGTGAACGAGGCGACCGGCATCCCCAGCATCAGCGCCAGCGCGCCGTTGCTCCATCCGCCAATCTGGGCGGTGCTCGAGCGCAAGCTGATCGATGAGCTTTCCGCCTCGGTGCAACCGTATATGGATCGCTTCACCCACGCCAGCGGTGAGCGCCAGCACGAGCTGATCTGGGGCGACGCGCTCAACAGCCGCGACGGAGCCGACGACTTTTACGAAAGCTTCTACAACTTTCCGCTGTTGTATCTGCTGGGCGGCGCGGACGAGTTGCTCGAACTCGGGCATCGTCAATGGGAAGCGGTCACGCGTCAAACCACGCGCCTGGGCAATGTGCTCAACGAATACGAGCGCGGTTACGACCAGTTTCACCAGTCCGAGAGCTACATCTACTTTTACCTGTTGTGCCTGGCCGATCCCAGCAACCCCAAGCTGATCGAGCGCGCGCAGCGTTTCGCCGGTCTTTTTCTGGGCGAAGACCCCAACGCGCCGAACTACGACGCGGAGAAGAATATCATTCGCGCGCCGCACAACGGCAGCGGCGGCCCGCGCTGGGGCATGAACGACGACGGTGCGCCGGTGAGTTATGGCTGGAGCAAAGGCATGTCCGTCTACGGCCTGCCCTACTACGACCTGCCCGGCATCACCAGCGCAGATGATCTCAAGGACCCGGCCAACGCGCGTCGCATGGGCCAGGCGATGGAGCGCGGGATGAGCCGCGGCGACGTGGCCGCCAATCTCGGCGTCAGCACGCTGATCGCCAATGCCGGGTTGCTCACCGGCGACAAGAAATATGCGCGGTGGATCGACCGTTACGTGGGCGGCTGGCGCGCGCGAGCCGAGGCCAATGGCGGGCTGCTGCCCGACAACGTCGGGTTGTCGGGCGATGTCGGCGAGTATTTGGGCGGCAAGTGGTATGGCGGGCTATACGGCTGGACATGGCCGCATGGGTTTTACAACCTGCAGTATGCGTCCATCGCCGCCGCCCAGGCCAGTTTGCTGCTTTCCGGCGATCGCTCAACCCTGCACATGGCCCGCCGCCAGCACGACCGCATCATGTCCATGGGCGAAATGCGCCGCTATGACGATCTGCCCATGAGCCTGCGTGCGCATTGGATCGGCATCGAAGAGGCGCTGCCAGGCAAAGACAGCGAGACGTTCGTGGTGCCCTATCGCTACGGCGACATCGGCTGGTTCGACTACATGCCGATGTCGGCGGTGTTTCCAGGCGGGTTGTGGGCTCTCAGCGGCGAGCCGGAGGACTGGTCGCGCATCGACGATCTGCGCGCAAAGTCCGGCTACGACTGGCAGCCGGTGCGCATGTATCGCACCAAGGAAGACGGCGGCCACGAGCAGCCCTGGTTCGAGTTCCTCAGCGGGCGCAACCCGGGCTACCCTGAGGCGATCTTGCTAGAGTCGCTCGGCGTGGTCAACTGGCGGCTCGATCAACTGCGCGCCGACAATGCCGATCTGATTCGCGTCAGCATCCACCACTGGCAGGAGCACAACCCGGTGACGACCGAGGCGCTGATCCAGCTCACGCTCGGCGCGCCGCAGATCATCTACAACGGCGGTCTTTTGGTCGCGCCGCTGCGCTACTTCGACGGCGAAAGGCGCCGGCCCGGTCTGCCGCGCGATGTGGCCGCGCTGGTCTCGCAGGTTGGCGAGGAGTCGCTCACCGTGACGCTGGTCAACATCAATCCCCACGCCGCGCGCAGCGTAATTATTCAAGCCGGCAGCTTTGGCGAGCACATCTTCGATTCAGCGCAATACACACATCGTGCACCGGAGAGCGGATATCCCGGCGGCGAAGCGCGTTACGAGTATGGCGGCTCGACCTACGCCCCGCCCGACCCCATGATTCAGATGGCCAACAAAGCCGTCGGCGGCAAATATCTGCAAGTGGACATGCCGCCCGGCTCCGAAATCACCCTGACGCTGCGCATGCGGCGGCACGCTAACAAGGCGTCTTATGCGCCACCCTGGTCCTCATGAAAATCACAAAAATCACCCCGATCATGGCCGACGGCGGCCACCGAATTATCGTGTTCGTCAAGGTCGAAACCGACCAGCCCGGCCTCATCGGCTGGGGCGAGGCCACGCTGGAGGGCAAGCCGCGCGCCATTGTCGGTTGCATTCAGGACATGGAGCCGATGATCCTCGGCCAGGACCCGCGTCGGATTGAACACTGCTGGCAGATCTTGTATCGCAGCGGCTTCTGGCGCATGGGCGTGATCGGCCTTTCCGCGCTCAGCGGCATCGATCAGGCGCTTTGGGACATCAAAGGCAAAGACCTGGGCGTGCCGGTGTATGAGCTGCTGGGCGGGCGCGTGCGCGACAAGGTGCGCGTATACACCCATTTCGGCGGCGCGACAGGCGAAGAAAAAGCGCTGGACGCACAAGCCAAGAAAGCCAAAGGCTGGACGGCGATCAAAACGCTGCCGGTGCCGATCACCAACGTCGTCGACAGCGCCAAGAAGGTCAAACAGGCGGCGCACGATTTGGGCTTGATCCGTCAAGCGGTGGGCGACGATGTCGACATTTTGCTGGACATGCACGGCCGCCTCACGCCGCAGATGGCGATTCAATATGCGCGCGCGTTCGAGCCGCACACGCCATTCTTCATCGAGGAGCCGTGCCAGGCTGAAAACCCGGCGGTCATGGCGCGCGTGGCGCAGGCGACCAGCATTCCGGTCGCGACCGGCGAGCGGCTATTTCTGCGCTGGGGGTTCCGCGAAATCTTGGAGACCGGCGGCGCGAGTTTGCTGCAACCAGACCCATGCCATGCCGGCGGCATCAGCGAGACCATGCGCATCGGCGCGATGGCCATGACCTACTACGCCGGTCTCGCACCGCACAACCCCTATGGCCCGCTGGCCACGGCCGTTGCGGTGCACATCGATCTGGCCTCGCCCAATTTTGTCGTGCAAGAAATGGTCGACCCCGAATGGGCGACGATGGCGCAGGCGCTGTTAAAAGATCCGCTGCCCGTGGTTGACGGGCACATCCTACCGCCGACAAAGCCCGGCCTCGGCGTCGAGGTGGACGAAGCCGCCTGCGCGCGCCAGGTGCCCGACTTCTCCATCGACAAAGCCGGCGGCATGGCCATGCGCTACTACCATGCCACCCACGAGGATGGCGCGGTCGGCGATTCTTAGCACTACAATCTCGCGCATGGAATACCGCAAACTTGGACGCACAGGCCTGCAGGTGAGTCCGCTGTGCCTTGGCACGATGAACTTTGGCCCATACACCACGGAAGCCGATAGCTTCGCGATCATGGACAAAGCGCTCGAGCTGGGGATCAACTTTTTTGACACCGCCAACGTCTATGGCCGCCAGCTCGGCATGGGCGTAACTGAGAACATCATCGGCCGTTGGTTTGCTCAGGGCGGCGGCCGGCGCGAGAAAACCATCATCGCCACCAAGGTCTACGGCAAGATGGCCGAGTGGCCCAACGGTTCGCGCCTCTCGGCCGCGCACATCAAACGCGCCTGCGAAGAGAGTTTGAAACGCATGCAAACCGAGTACATCGACTTGTATCAGATGCACCACGTCGATCGCCAGTCGCCCTGGGAAGAGATTTGGCAGGCGATGGAGCAGCTCGTGCGCGAAGGCAAAGTGATCTACGTCGGCAGCAGCAACTTCGCCGGCTGGCACATCGCCCAAGCCAACGGAGCGGCTTCGGCGCGCAACTTCATGGGCCTGGTCTGCGAACAGAGCCTTTATAACTTGAACGCGCGCATGGTGGAGCTCGAAGTTGTCCCGGCATGTCAGGCGCTGGGCCTGGGCGTGATTCCCTGGAGCCCGCTGGCCGGCGGCCTGCTGGGCGGCGTGCTCAAAAAGGAAGCCGAAGGCCGGCGCGCCGGCGAAGGTGTGCAGAAGGCGTTGGAAAAGTGGCGCCCGCGCATTGAAGCCTATGAAACGTTTTGCGCCGAGCTCGGCGAATCGCCGGCCGATGTGGCGCTGGCCTGGCTGCTGGCCAACCCGGTGGTGACTGCGCCGATCATCGGCCCGCGCACGCTCGATCAGCTCACCGGCAGCATGCGCGCCGTCGAGATCAAACTCTCGCCCGAATCGATGAAGAAGCTCGACGAGATCTTCCCCGGCCCGGGTGGCGCGGCGCCGGAAGCCTACGCCTGGTAATCGCTTCGCAAAGACTGTGAAACTCTTCTCATGTGTGTTCATATGCATGGGAAGAGGTGCTCTCATGCGTTTATTTCGTATTGCAGTTGTCGCCGCCACCAGCGGCTTGTTACTCACGGCTTGCACGCCTGTCATCGGAGGCGACTGGATGAATGCCAAACGCGTGCGTCCTTCCGGCAAAGTGATCTCCAAAGACCGCGGCCTGAGCGGCTTCGAGTCGGTCGCCCTTTCCGGGCTGGGTGAGGTGGTGCTGGCGCAAGGCGCCAACGACATTGTGGTGGTCGAAGCTGATGACAATATCCAGGAGCATCTGATCGCCGAAGTCAAGGATGGCGTGCTCAATCTTCGCATCGCCAATAACGTCAGCTTCTCCGGCTCGCCGACCATTCGCTATCTTGTCACGCTCAAGTCAATCAAAAGCGTTTCGATCAGCGGTCTGGGCAGCGTGCGCGGCGCAAACATCGACACATCGGCATTGTCAGTGTCGGTCAGCGGTGGCGGCGATGTTCTGTTGAATGGCAAGGCTGCCGTTCAGACTGCGTCGATCTCTGGCCTCGGCAAGTTGGACTTGGCCAATCTGTCGGGCAAGTCCGGCTCGGTTGACATCAGCGGCGCGGGCGACGCCACCATCAATGTCAGCGACGCGCTCAACGTCAGCATCAGCGGGCTTGGCTCGGTGCATTACAGAGGCACACCCGAGCTTTCGCAACAGATCAGCGGCGGCGGCAGCGTGGCGCCCGTGCAGCCGTAGGGCGGCGAGCCGGTGCGGCTGTGGGCGGTGGGCGGTAAGCGGTAAGCAGTGCGGCAGCACGTAGGCGTGTCGGTTGCATACGGCCACCGCTTAACGCATACCGCCACACCGCTTACCGCCCACCGCCATACCACTTACGCAACTACAAAATCGTCGGCGATATCCAACGCACTGTCGATAATCGCAAGGCCTTCATCCAGCTCGGATTGGGTCACGCACAGGGGCGGATTGGCGAAAAAGTTGTTCCAACGCACAAACGTGAACAGGCCGTTGTCGTTGAAGTGTTTTTTGATCAGGTTCATCACATCCATCTGCGCGCCGCTGGCGTTGTAAGGCGCCATGGGTTCTTTCGTTTCACGATTCTTGATCAGCTCAAAAATCGAGAACAGGCCGATGTGCCGCACGTCGCCGACGCTCGGATGTTTGGCCTTGAGTTCATCCTGGCGCTGCGCCAGATACGCTCCCATCGTCTCGGCGTTCTCAACCAGCTTGTCGTCGATCAACACATTGATCGCCGCGATCGCCGCAGCGCAGCTCACCGCATGCCCGCCGTAGGTCAAGCCCGCATACAGCACGTGATCTTCAAAATACTTGCCGATCTCTTCGCTGACGATGCAGTTGCCGAGCGGAAGATAGCTGCTGGTCAGACCTTTGGCCATGGTCATGATGTCTGGCGCGATGCCGTAGTGCTCGCACGCAAACATTTTGCCCGTGCGCCCAAATCCGCACATCACCTCGTCCAGGATCAGCAGGATGCCGTATTTGTCGCACAGAGCGCGCAAGCCCTGGTAATACGCCTGGGTCGGCACAATGATGCCGTTGGTCCCGGTGATCGTCTCGACCAAAATCGCCGCGATGGTTTTTGGTCCTTCAAACTGAATGATGTCTTCGGTTTGATTCAAGCACTCCTGCATGAACTGCTCTTCGCTGATCGGCAAGCGGCAGCGGTAGTAGTACGGGTCGGGGATGCGCACCACGCCTGGGATGCCGGGCTCGCTGGCCCAGCGCCGCGGATCGCCCGTGAGTGTCATCGACGCAGCTGTGCCGCCGTGATAGCTGCGGTAGCGCGCCAGAATTTTGTGCTTGCCGGTGACCATTCGCGCGATCTTGACCGCGTTTTCATTGGCTTCCGAACCGCCCAGCGTAAAAAAGCTTTTCTTCAAGTTGCCTGGGGTGAGTCTGGCCAGCAATTCGCCCAGCAGCGCCCGCGGCTCGGTTGTGGCATAGGGGTTGATAAACGCGATCTTGTCGAGCTGGTCGACAATGGCCTGCTTCACACGCTTGTTGCCGTGGCCGATGTTGACGCTCATCAGCTGCGAGTTGAAATCGATGAACTTTTTGCCGTCGACTGTCCAAAAGTACACACCTTCGGCGTGGTCGGCCGTCAACGGCGTGTATCCGCCCTGCATGCTCCACTCAAACAGCGTGTATTCCCTGCTCTTGTCGATGATCTCTTGTGCCGAAAGTGCCATGGCGCAAGTGTACAGCGATGTTGGCGCGCATTGATCTAACGTGCGCCTCAACAGTTTGTATCGGCGCCAGGCGCCAGTTTCTTGCGTTCAAATATGGAAAAATGCAGCCTATACCACCGACCGAGCGGGCTGCGGCCGCTGCGGACTGTGTGACAGCGTGGTCCGCCCCAGCGCGCGCGAACGGGCTGGCGGGCGCGACGACAGATAGCGTTCCACGCTGCTGACAAACGCCGCATGGCTCCAGGTCAATGGAGAAACAGACAAGGGCTCGCCCGTCGTCGGATGGATTTGTTCGGCCATCACGCCGCTTGGCAGTGCGTGCGCCACACACCACTCCAGCCAGGCGCGCGCGGCGAGGCGATCACCCGTTTCGGTCAGCCAGTCGGCCATCCACAACGCGCTGATGAACCAGGGGTTGCCCGGGCATTCGGCATAGTTGCCGCTGATGTGGTGATAGTAGTCGTCGGTGTGGCGCGCCAGGCCGCCGCCCGGCAGGCGGTTTTCAAGCTGCTGTTGCATCGCGCGCATCGTGTTCACCATGCGCGGATCGCCTGCGGAAAACAGGCCGTACACAAACGCGCCAGCCATGCTCGAATCGAGGCGCATGTCCCGGCGCAGGCTGCCGTCTTCTTCAACGTGCAGCATGAACGCCAGCCGCTGCTGGGTCTCATCGTAAAAGTGCTGGCCAACGGCATTGCGTATCTCGTTGGCGCCCGCGCGGTATTGTGCCGCCTGCGCCTGCTCGCCCAGCGACTCGGCCAATTCGGCCACAATTTCGAGCGCGGCATAGACGGTGCTGCATGTGAAGAGAAAAATGCCATGCTGCTCTTCCCACAGGTCGTGCGACGGGTGCGGCAGGCCAGTTTGCACATCGCGAAAGACCAGCATGAAGTCGGCGGCCGGCCGGACAAATTCCCAATACAGATCGTGTGTCAATTCGACATCGCGCGAGAGCTGCAAGTGCTTGCATAGGCTATGCACGACAAGCGCAGTGCCGTCTTCCTGTATCGGCAGCATCACGCGCCCGCCGTCCACGGAGGGATGCCAGGATGAAGCCACCAGCGCATCCGGCGTGTAGCGGTGCAAAAGATAGCCACTGAAGTCGTACAGCGTCTGCGACAGCGCTTTGCGCATGAATGCAAAAAACGCGCCCGGCGCTTCGTGAAAACCGGCCTGATCGAGCGTGGCCGCCACCAGCGCCGCATCGCGCGGCCAGACATATGAATAGTGATCGCGGCCAAACGACGTGATGTCGCTGTCGTTGGCCGCAATGATCGCGCCGCCATCGTCGATGTTGGCGCGAATCAGCAGCAGGCTGCGCCGATACAGATCCGCCACACTGTCGGGCAAATCGTCAAATTCGGTGCGTCCATGGCTAAGCCAGAAACGCCAATAGTGCTTGGTTCGCTCAATCAGCGTGTCGGGCGCGCGCTGAGCCAGCGCGTGATGCTTGGCCGCTTCGGGCAGCGTGCGGCCCGCCGCAAGCCAGGTGTGCGCCACCGCTTCGCCTGACGCGGTCACATCCAATTCGCACATCAGCGTGGCATCGACATAGCCGCTGGCGACGGCATTGTTGGACAGATGCCCGTCCTCGGCATCGCGCCACGACCCCTCATGCTGACTGGTGCCTTTGACGCCCGCGGCATAGCCAATCGGCGTGGGCAAGCAGCCCATCATGAAATAGCGGTCGCCCTTGTAGCACACCATCGCGTGATGCACGCCGTCGTAGTAGGCGCAATTGGCGATGGGCGATTCGCTGATATTGGGATCAAAGTGCGTAAACAGCCGCACTTTGCGAGGCGCACCGCTCTCGTCGATCACGCGAATGCGCCGCACCAGAACGTTTGCATCGCAGTCAACCGCATCGTTCGCCACGATGCGCAGCTGCAAATCAGGGCGATGCGCCTTCACCTCTGTGACCAGCGCATCTTTGACATAGCGCAAGTCCAGCTGCCAGTCGCTCAGCCATGAAAATATGCCATCGACCCAAAGACCGATGCGGCTGATGCTGCCAAGGGTGTGATTCTCCTTTCCAACATAAGGAAAGTAAACATCGCGCATCTGGTAGCGCGCGTCAAAGTTGACATGGAAGGAGCCGTTGCTGAGGGGGATGTCGCGTGGCATGATGATACCGTCGCCACAATGTCGCACTGTTTTGACATGCGCACATCGTCCCTCTGCATGACCGTGCTCGGCCAATGGTTGCGGCTGCATGGAAATAATCGCGCCGCCGCGTGCAGGCTACGTCCTTTGGCCGAACGCGCTTGTGGGTCCCGGCTGACGGCTAGCGCCGCAGCGAGTTCAGCACGACCGAGATCGAGCTAAAGGCCATCGCGCCTGCGGCAAATATGGGGCCGAACTGCTCGAACAAGCCGATCGCGGCAACGGGGATCAGCACGATGTTGTAAACGAACGCCCAGAATAAGTTCTGCCGAATGCGACGCACGGTATGGCGCGAGAGCGCGATGGCATCAGCCACTTTGCCGATGTCGCCGCTCAGCAAGGTCACATCGGCGGCTTCAATCGCCACATCGGTGCCGGTGCCCAGCGCCATGCCCACATCCGCGCGCGCCAGCGCCGGGGCGTCGTTGATCCCATCACCAACCATCGCAACCGCGCCGTCTGGCTGGAAGCGCTCTACCGCCTGCGCTTTTTGCTCCGGCAGCACATCGGCCACCACATTGGCTGGCGCGATGCCAACCTGTTGCGCGACAGCGCGCGCCGCGCGTTCGTTGTCGCCGGTCAACAACACCACGCGCGCGCCGGCGGCTGTCATGGCCGCAATTGCGTTGGCAGACGAGGCTTTGGCCTGGTCGGCCAGCCCGATCAATCCGCACACCACGCCATCACGCGCCGCCACCATCGCAGTCATGCCGCCGGTTTGCAGCGTCTCCAGCACGCGCGCGGCCTCGCCTTCGACCGCCACGCCTTGCATGCGCATCAACGCCAGATTGCCCACCGCGACCAGCTGACCATCGACCTGCGCTGTGACCCCGCGCCCGGGCACCGCCGCAAAACGATCGACCGGCCGCAGAGTCAGGCCGCGACTTTCTGCCGTGCGCACGATCGCCTGCGCCAGCGGATGTTCGCTCGATCGTTCGACCGATGCGACCAACGTGAGTAGCGCTTCATCGCTCAGCCCGCCCAACGGATGAATCGCAGCGACCTCGGGAACACCTTGTGTCACCGTTCCGGTCTTGTCGAGCAACACCGTTTTGATCACGGCGGCGCGTTCAAGCGCGGCGCTGTTTTTGAAAAGGATGCCGCGTTCGGCCCCCCGGCCCATGCCAACCATGATCGCGGTAGGCGTGGCCAGGCCCAGCGCGCACGGACACGCAATCACCAGCACCGCCACCATGTTGATCATGGCGCGCTCAAACGGCGCCTGTGCAATCAGCAGCCATGCCAAAAACGTCAGGGCCGCAATCACCAGCACGGCCGGCACAAACACGGCCGACACGCGATCGGCCAACGCCTGAATCGGCGCCTTGCTGCCTTGCGCCCGCTCGACCATCTGCACAATGCGAGCCAGCGCCGAATCGCGGCCGATGGCATTGGCTTCAAACACCAGCATGCCTTCTTTGTTAACAGTTGCGCCGGTGACGCGATCGCCCGGCTGCTTGTCAATCGGCGCGCTTTCGCCGGTGAGCATGCTTTCGTCGACCGCGCTGCGGCCCTCAATGACAATGCCGTCGGCGGCAATGCGCTCGCCCGGTCGCGCGACGATGACATCGCCGATGACGATCTCATCGACCGGCACTTCGGCTTCCACGCCGTCGCGGCGCAGCCGCGCGGTCTTGGGCGCCAGCCCGAGCAAGCGCTTGATCGCCGCGCCCGTCTGGCCCTTGGCGCGCACTTCGAGATACTTGCCCACGGTGATCAGCGCCAAAATCACCGCAGCTGTTTCGAAATACACATGGCCGTTAAACACGCCCAGCATGATCAGCACGGAATAGCCAAACGCCACGCCGGAGCCGAGCGCAACCAGCACATCCATGGTGGCCATGCCGTTGCGCACTGCCTTGAAGCCATGCACAAAGAACGGTCCGCCGGTGACGATCATCACGGGCAGCGTTAATGCAAACAGCAGCCAATTGACCAGATTGTGCGCAAATGTGCGGTGCCCTGCGGCCATCATTTCCGCGCTCATCGGGGCAAACTCCGGGCCAAACAACGCCGCCAACAGGCCAAAGTCGCGGCCCATGCTTACGGCAAACGCCGGAATGGCCAGCGCCAGGCCAAACAGCAGCC
>JANMNW010000135.1:0-2227 GCA_031368515.1 Chloroflexota bacterium | reverse complement strand
CACGATCGACGGCGCACGACCGGCAACAGCGGCGATCTCGCGCAGCGTCGGCGGTCTGCCCAGCTGCTCGAACAGGTTAGCCGTCTGCACGCGCACGATCTCGATTGTCGTCTCGCGTTGGCTGAATGTGATCTGTGGTGTGTCTGCTGTGTATCGCTGTGGCATGGTGTCACCCCGCTGGCGTCGTGGCCGGCTCGGGTTGTGCGACGGGCGCCGGGGCGGCAGGCCGTGCTAGTTGGGCGAGTGTGATTGTGATCACCACCCCTGTTTCAGTGCGCACGAGCGTGACCGGCACGCCTTTGTCGCGCAGTCCGCGCAGGATGCTACGCAAATGCGCAAGGATCGCATCGACTGTCAGATCCGACCAGGTCACGCCACGAGACCTGTTATCTGGCTGATTTCCATCCGCGCCCGAGGGCCGCGCGGCACGCGCCTTGATCGTCATGCTCTTGGTGATACTGTTGCTGTCGCTCATGACTCAAATCCTCCAACCTGACATATGTCAAATTCTCTCCGTTTTCGCCTCGTGAACGGAGAATCACTCGTTGTCCGCCTGACCCCATCATGCGTGCAAATCGGCCGCCAACCGACCGCCAGCGCCACCGGTCGTCCGCATCTTCCGCAAGAAATCCGAGATCGTCATCCGATTTTGGCTCTGGCATACCCTCATTTGCGATTTGTGACGCGTCACAATCGCTATTCTGGGGCACATGGCTCTCTGTGTCGGAAGTGTCCTGCAAATCGCCGGAAATCGGCCTTTCCGTCAATTTCGATCTGTGACCGGTTGTGATCGCAGTTGTGACCGGTTCATCGACGGTCACACCTGAGTCATCTCCGGTCACAAACCCAAAGGGCGCTCATCGCCCTGCCCTGCCCCAGTGTCAACAGCGTCTTTTGCGAGCTTCAGTGCGGGTCGCGCATCCGGCGCGGAGGGCTGCGCGATCTGCGGCAACGACCGGCGCAGCAGCTGGGTCGCGCTGTCGTCGGCGTTGGCCGCGACCGAGTGCTGCGCGCGCATGAGGTCCAGCTGGGCCGCAACACGCTGCGAGGCAATGAGGCTGGCCACCTTGGGCGCCTGTTCCTCCAACAGCCGGGCGGTCTCGGCACTGATGGCGGCCTGCGCGCGATCGTCAGCGCGACGCTGCACGTTGTCGGGATTCCACGACGCGAACAACACGCCGGCGCCGAGGTGCGCGCCGATCAGGATGGCCAGCACGATCAGAGAAACCGGCCCGAGCCAGTCGAGCCGGGCCATGATGCCGGCATCGACATACTCAAATGCGATCTCAGCCGTGGCCATGGCGACCGCGCCAAAGAGCGAGATCCATGTCATCGCCTGGCCGACACTGTGCTGCCGGTCACCACGCGCGGCGAACAGGGTAGCGGCGTGCCACAGCACAAACGCCAGTTCTGTCGCGCCGACCAGTGTCATCTGCCGGATAAGGTTCGAAGTGAACACTCGCTGCGCGAATGCGACCGTGGCCGGCAGCGTGATCAGCATGATGGCGACCATCAGGCCTGGAACGAAGTAGGCGCTTACGCCGGGTTTATTGTTTTTCATCAGTGACTCCTATTGTTTTCTTTCTCGTTTCGTTAAAATGTCGGCGCGGTCGGCGTGGGTGACTCCCGCAGGCCGCCGGCCCGGCTATCGACCGGGCCGTTACTCAACAGCCTTGCACGCGGCCGCGAATTTTGGCAGTGTCCATGCATGCGCGCCGTCGCCAGGGCCGATGATCCGACCATCTTCACGCAGCTTGCGCATGTGAAAGAACAGATTCCCTTTGCTTATAAACAGGGCATCGCGGATCGTTTTGTGCGACGGCGCATAACCGTGTTCGCGGATGTAACGCTCGGCAAACGCCACAATCTGCGCGCGCCGATCTTCGCCGACCGAGGATTCACCGGGCTTGAGATGTTTGCCGCGCCGACTCGCGGTTCCCTGCTGGTTGTTGCTGGTTAGGGTAGCCATGTTGATTCATCGAATTCAGGTTGCCAGGTATCAGGTTCATCTTCGATCTCGTCTTCGTCGTCCCGCTCCGGCGGCTGCGCCAGGTCGGCCCAGTTGCGGATCGCGCTCAGCGGCATCATGTCGGTCGGCGCCAGATCCATGAAGGGCAGGCCGTAGTCGCGCCGGCGCTGGATATCGGCCAGCTCCGCCGGCGCGAGCCGTGCGGCTGCAATGCGCATGATGCGATCCTGTGCCGCTTTGACCTCATCCCGTTCTACC
>JANMNW010000129.1:0-7487 GCA_031368515.1 Chloroflexota bacterium | reverse complement strand
GATTGGACGCGGTTTTCACGCGGGTCTGACCGAGTTTCTGCAAGCGCGTCCGCAGTATCTGCATCGCTTCGATCCGCACAACCCGGCCTGGCCATCCCCGCGTTCCTGGATGATGGCCGATCAGCTGATCAAGTGCGGTTTGAGCATTGCCGCGGCCGTCGGGCACGAAGCGGCTGAAGAGTTCGAGGCCTTTAGCGACGGCAAGCAGGCATTGCCCAACCTCGACCTGATCGCCACTGGCCAGGGCGACGGCGAATATTTCCCGCGCGAAGCCGACACATGCGACGCAACGCTGTCCGGCTTGCTGACGCGTTCCAGCAGCGCGACCAACTGCTTCAATGCATTCCGCTGGCTGATGCGGCGCAGCTCGCCGGAATGGGTCAATGAATACACCGAAGAGTTGTTCCGGCATGTGCGACTGAACGGCCACGAGGAGACGTTCCGCCGCATGATCGCGCAGGACCGGAACATCCAGGAATGGCTTGAGGAACATGCCGAGCGCTTCCCGGATGAAAGCATGATCCTGACGCTGATGCACCGATATCGCGTGCCGCGTTAGCGCGGCGCGTTCTGGAAGGGGAGACGAGATGAAACCTGACGCAATTACCGAGCGATACATCAGCGCGCTGCTGATGGACATCGCCAAACGCAACGCGTTTTTCGCGTCGTTGACTCTGCAAGCCAAGCTAGAAGTCAGCCTGGCAATTCCGACTGCGGCCACGGACGGCAGCCGCATTTTCGTCAACCCGCAGTTCTTCGCCACGATGTCCGCCGCCGAACAGGCCGGCGTGCTGCTGCACGAAGTATTGCATGCGGCCCTGCTGCACGTGCCGCGGCGAGGCAGCCGCGACCCGCAGATCTGGAACATCGCGGCGGACATCGTCGTCAACGGCATCATCACCGACGAAGGCTATGCGCTTCCCGAGGGCGGCGTGCACGACGCCAGGCTCAAACACTTTGGCGTGGAAGAAGTCTACGAGCGGCTGATTGACAACGCCACGGTGATACCAGCGGGCGCCGCCGATTTTGACCTGTTGGATGGCCCGCCCAGCGACGCGGAAGGCAGCAGTTCCGGACAGGACAAAGACGGTCCAAAAAAGCAGGGCAAAAAGCCGGTCAGCGCCGCCGACGAATCCCGCTGGAAGCACGCGTTGGAGCAGGCCAAGATTCTGGCCAAGACATCGGGCCAGGGCAAATTGCCAAAAGGCATCGCTCGAGAGATGGAGCAGCTGCACACGCCACAGATCGACTGGCGCAGCTATTTGTGGCGCTTCATGGTGCAGTCGCCATCGGACTTCGGCGGCTATGACAGGCGCTTTATCTCAGAAGGGCTGTATCTCGAAGTGCTCGAAGCGCTGCAGGTCAACGTGTGCGTGGCCATCGACAGCAGCGGGTCAATCGGTCAACGCGAGCTGAGCGTGCTGGCTTCGGAAGTCAAGGCGATCACCGAGTCGTATCCTGACGTAAACGTGACGATGTACTACGCCGATGCCGACGTGTATGGTCCATACGAGTTGTCGCCGGATGCTCCCCTGCCCGAACCACGCGGAGGCGGCGGCACCGATTTCCGGCCGTTTTTTCAAGAGGTCGACCGGCGCACGCGCCCGCGCGAGTTCACGTTGGCGATTTACCTGACCGACGGTTACGGCGACTTCCCAGAGCTTGAACCGGCGGTGCCGACGCTTTGGGTGGTGACCCCCGGCGGGCGCGCATTGGATAACTTTCCGTTTGGCGAAACCATTCGCCTGTTGCAGAGCGGATAGCCGGTCAGCGGCGCCAGGCAGGGCGCGCGGCACGTTCAAAAAGCAAACAAGGGCTGTCGTGTGAAACGACAGCCCTTGTTTATTGCCGCGTGAAGAATTGGACGCGACTAAGCGCGCTCGGCCAGAGAATTCTCTTTGCGCGCTTGCTGCGCAGCTTTGGCCGCTTCCCAGACTTTGCGCGCGCACAACTCCGGCAGGCCTGGGCGCGAAAACACCATGTCAAAGCCTTGCGGCGACTGGCTGCCCGAATCATTGCGGTCCCAGCCTGACACGTAGAAGTGATCGGCATCGATGACATTGGCCACGCCGTGCTGGCCCGGCAATCCATAGAGCGAGAACGACATGTCGTCATCGGCCACGGTGCCCGAGAAATACCCCTCTTCGGACTGGGGTGCTTCGCCGCGAGGATAAACGAACACATGCTGGCCCACATGCGTGATGCGCCACACGACGGCCGGCATCGGTTCCGGCCCCATCGACTCCCCGATCCATACCCCAGCAAATCTGTCTTTCATGGCTAATGCCTACTTGTCGCCAGACGCAGGCTGCGCCTGAGCGGACCATACTTCCCAGGCCTTGCGCGCCTGCAATTCAGCCAATCCAGGCCGCGAGAACACCACATCGAACGCTGGGCCCTTGCCGCCGCGAATGTCATTGGTGTCCCACCCCGGGATGACAAAATGCTCATCGTCAATGACATACGCAATCTTGCTTGTCAAAAAGGTGAACGAGCGCTGATCATCGGCCAGATGACCCTCAAAGTGGCTGCTATGTTCCTGCGCCTCATTTTCCCAGCGATGGTAGATAAACAGCCGGGAGCCTTCCTGGCGAACACGCCAGAGATGCGCCGGGCTCGATTCAATGCCCATGGATTCCCCCACCCAAAGTCCCATAAATTGTTTGCGCATGTGCATCGAAGTTTGTAACATCGCGCGCTGTCCAATTCAACGCGCATAGGCCATACCAAAGTCGGGATAACCAGCCATGCCGAGGCGCAACGCCCCATGCGCCTGATTGTTTGTCCATCCGTCGCAGCAAAGGCTTCAGCGCGCACCTAAAAATCCGTAATGCGCCTTACTACTGTCGCGCACGCAGGTTGCGTAAGCGCGCTACGCAAATCAGCGCATCGAATTTGGCACACCCGTTGTCGGCGGCGATTTCAAGCCGGGTGATAATTCCTGTCCATGGCTTCACCAAAAACCTTGCGCGACGTCTTGCCTGTCTTTCAAACGCCCTTTCACACCGACGAGAGCGTTGATTTTGCGACGCTTGAGAAGGAAATAGACTGGCTATACGGACGGGGCGCGCATGGCATCGTGATGGGCATGGTCTCGGAGACGCTTCGGCTGAGCGCCGATGAGCGCAAGGCCGTGGCGGCCCGCGTCTGCGCCGCCAGCAACGGGCGCGGACCGGTCGTCATCAGCGCCGGCGCCGAATCTACCCGGGTGGCGGTCGAATTTGCCAAGCATGCCGAGTCTGTCGGCGCGGATGCGGTGATGGTCATTCCGCCCATATCCGTCGCTGTGGGCGAGAACGAACTGCTGGCCTACTATGAAGCCATCATTGGATCGATTTCGATTCCCGTTGTCGTTCAAGACGCCAGTGGCTATGTCGGTCGTCCAATGTCGATCGCAATGCAGGCGGCGCTGTTCACCAAAAACGGCCAGCGTGTGTGCTTCAAACCCGAAGCCACGCCCTTGGGGCCGCGGCTCTCGGCGTTGCGCGGAGCGGCTGGCCCGAATGCGCTGATCTTCGAAGGCAGCGGCGGTGTGGCGCTCGTGGATAACTATGTGCGCGGCGTGCAAGGCAGCATGCCCGGGGCCGACTTAGTCGACGCCATTGTGGCGCTGTGGCGAGCGCTGCAACTTGGCGATCAGGCCCGCATCGACGTGCTTTCGCCCCTGATCACGGCATTGAATTCGATGCAGCACAGCCTGGATGCCTATCTGGCCGTTGAAAAACACTTGCTGGTAAAACAAGGGGTGTTCAAGAACACTGTCGTGCGCGGGCCAACAGGATTTGCTCTGGACGCGCACACGCGCACCGAAGTCGATCGAATTTTCGGGCTTATGCGGCGGGCGGCGGCGTAGCCGTCGCGAGCAACGCATCGACGATGCGGCGTGCGGCATGGCCATCGCCATACGGATTGCCGGCGCCGGACATGCGGCGATACTCGGTTTCGTCCTCCATCAACGCGATCGACTCGCGCACGATGGCATCGACGTCGGTGCCGACCAGCTTGGCGGCGCCGTTTTCGACCACCTCGACGCGTTCGGTTTTTTCGCGCAGCACAAGCACCGGCTTGCCCAGGCTCGGCGCTTCCTCCTGGATGCCGCCCGAGTCGGTAAGAATGAAATGGGAGCGGTCCATCAGCGCCACGATGTGCTCATAGTCAACCGGCTCAATCAACCTGATATTGGGCACATCGCCCAGCAGCGCATGCGCCGGGGCCTTGATGTTGGGATTCAGGTGCACCGGATAAACGATCTGGACCCGATCGCCATACCGCTCGGCAATGATTCGAAGCGCGCGACAGGTGTCGGCAAACGGTTCGCCAAAGCTCTCGCGCCGATGCGACGTGACAAGAATCAACCGCTTGCCATCCAGCGGCCCGGTCAACGGCGTCAAATCGACGCCCCGCACGCGCTGGCGCACATCCATGAGCGCGTCGATGACCGTGTTGCCGGTCACAGTGATGCGCTCAGGCGGCACTCCTTCACGCAGCAAGTTGTCGCGAGTGAGCGTCGACGGCGCAAAATAGGCGTCGGCCAATGCGTCTGCGATGCGTCGGTTGGCCTCTTCTGGAAACGGGGAGTTTTTGTCGTAGGTGCGCAGCCCGGCTTCGACGTGGCCAATTTTTACGCGCCGATAATACGCAGCCAGGCTTGCGGCCATCACTGTGGTGGTGTCGCCTTGCACCAGCACCCAATCCGGCGTGTGGGTGGCCAGCACGTCGTCAAGCAGCGTCAGTATTCGCGCGGTGCTTTGCGATAGCGACTGGTCCGGCTGCATCACGTTCAAGTCGATATCCGGATGCAAGTCAAAAATCCGGAGCGCCTGATCGAGCATTTGGCGATGCTGGCCGGTTGAACACAAAATCGACTGAATTCCGGATCGGGCGACAAGCTGACGAACGACAGGCGCCATCTTTACTGCTTCCGGGCGCGTGCCAACGAGAGTTAATACTTTAAGCACGGTGTCATAAGGATTATAGTCAGGAGCATGTTGCGAATTTACAAGCGCTTTTGGCAGGTTAACTGGGCTGAGCAGTGGCAATACCGCGCCAACTTGCTCATGTACCTGGCCTATTGGATGGTGTCGCCCATCATCTACTTGTCGGTATGGTCGGCCATCGCAAACGCGCAAGGCAGCGTGGGTGGGCTCACGGCGGGAGATTTCGCGGCGTATTACCTGACTGTGTTGCCCGTTGACATTCTGACCGCGTCGATCACCATTCACATTCTGGGTTACAAAATTCAGGATGGCACGATCGCCAACGAGCTGCTGCGCCCAGCCCACCCAGTGCTCACCAACACCTTGATCAACTCCATCGCCTTCAAGGCGCTGCAAATGTTCATCTTTGTGCCGATCTGGCTGCTGCTGGTGCTGATCTTCCAGCCCAACTTGACGATCACCGCCTCAAGCGTACTGATCGCCGTGCCCGCCATTGTGCTGGGCTTTCTGATCAACTTTCTATTTGACGGCTGCATTACGCTCATCGCGTTTTGGACCACACGCGTGTGGGCGGTGCAACAGATGAACGGGGCGGTCATGCAGCTGTTCAACGGCGCGTTTGTGCCGATATCGCTGCTTCCCAGCGCCATGCAGGGCATTGCGCGCGCGCTGCCCTATCAACTGTGGCTGTCGTTCCCCGTCATGCTGTTGCTCAACAAATTGGATGCCGCGACCATCGCGACGAATTTCGTGCTGCAAATCTTTTGGCTGCTTGTGTTCTTTGGCGCGTTCAAACTGATGTGGAGCCGCGCGGTGAAGCGGTTCAGCGCGGTGGGGGCATAGCATGCACACAGTCAAAGTCCTGTCCGCATACTTCAAGCAAAATTTGAAAGAGGCTTTTGCCTATCGCGTCGATTCGCTGGTTAACGTGCTGACCATGTTTCTGTGGCAAGCTTGGGAAATAGGCGCGTTGCTGATCATTTTCACCAACACGCAGAGCATCGGCGGCTGGCGGATCGGCGACATGATCGCACTGATGGGTGTGTTTCGCCTGGTCAACATGTTTATGGCGACAATCGTGTGGCCCAACACCGAGCAATTCAACCGCGGCATCCGCGAAGGCACGCTCGACTACACGTTTTTGCAGCCGCTGGACAGCCAGTTCGCCGTCAGTTTTCAGAAAATGGTGATATGGCGGGTATTCGATGCGCTCATTGCGACGGTCTTGATCGTCGTCGGGCTGTTTTTTGCCGGCAGCGCGCCATCGTTTGGCGCGACGCTGCTGTTTCTGGCGCTGATGGTCTCTGGCGCCATGGTGATTTACAGCCTGTGGATCATGCTGATCGCGCTGACGTTCTGGTTCACAAAGTTTGACAACAACGTGACGCTGATGCAGGCGCTGATGGACAGCGGGCGCTATCCGTCAACGGTGTATCCAGCCTGGCTACGCGTCATTGTGACCTTTGTGGTGCCGATAGCGGTCGCCACCACGGTGCCGCTGCAGGCTTTGCGCGGCGAGCTTGCCCTTTGGCAGATCGCGGCGGCGTTCGTCGCATGCATCGTCGCTTTTGCCGTTTCCCGGTTTGTCTGGAAGCAGGGCGTTCGCCGCTACAGCGGCGCGTCGTCTTGACCATCGCGCTGAGCGGCCAAATATTGGAAAGCGCAAAACCCTATGAGACTCGGCGTCATCACTGACATCCACATTCACCCGGCGCCGGAGCCAAACCGGCGCTACGCCTGGCACAACCCCTACCCCATGGAAAGCGCCTGGCGCATGTATGACACCGCTCTTGCGCGCTTGCGCGACGAAGGCGTGGATGCCATCGCGATTCTGGGCGATGTGTCGCACGTTGGCGACCGCCCCACGCAGGAACGCGTGGTCGAACGCGCAGCCGGCACGGGTAAGCCGGTGTGGCTGGTGGCTGGCAATCACGACGCAACCGAGCGCGCGCGCACGCTGTCTGACGCAGTGGCCGCGCGCGGCGGCGCCAAGGTCACAATGCCGTCTGGCGCGGGCACGCCCGACGCAAGCGGGTTGCGGCTGGCCGGGGTGAGAGTAGGCAGCGTCAACCGGGGTGACAGCGCCTTCGCGTTGGAAGCGTTACCCGTGACGAGCTGGGGCGACGAGCCGGTGCTGCTGCTCAGCCATTGCGCGCTGGTTGATGTGCGCGAGCGTTTTGCCGCAAATGGGCTGAAGCATTCGGCCAACCTGGACAACCACGACTCTGTGGTGGCCGGCTTGCACCAGCGCGCCGCGCCGACGCTGATCTTGAGCTGACACTTGCAAGTGCGCGACGACGTGGCGCAGGACAGCACTCTACAGCTGTTGTTCGCGGCTGTGATTGAAGCGCCGCATGAAGCTGCCATCCTGGAGATCGAAGCCAGCCCGGACGGCATCGCAGTCAGCCGGCGTAATATTGGCATCGAACCCCATCAGGTGGAGCGCGCGCCCATTTTGTCCGCCGAATCCACCCGCTGGACGTGGCGCGATGGCGCGTGGCGACCCGGTTGAATTGGCAATTGGGTCCGCCAAAACTCACACGCCAAGGC
>JANMNW010000073.1:0-2081 GCA_031368515.1 Chloroflexota bacterium | reverse complement strand
GGCGCGCACGCGGCGAGCACCGCGGCGGTGACAATGGTCCATAGCGCCGTTGCGCGGACCCAGTTCCTCTGCATGGAAGTCCTCCTATCCTTGAAAAAGTTACGATTCGCTGACTGTTGGGGCTGTTGGGGCACGTCTCTTCACCAAAGAGTTGAGCGGGCTGGGTGAGTCACCTCCTGTTTTGCTATATGGTATACCGCTACCGCGTAAATACTAAGTGTTGCAAGGATGACTGTCAAATGCCCCAAACAGGTTGTTAACTTGACAGGGCCTCGTCCGGCAGCGCCTGCATAACGGTGTTTAGGTCTTTGTCTCCGCGGCCGCTCAAATTGACGAGCAAAACCCTATCGCGCGCAAGTTGCGGCGCAGCCTTGATGGCTTCGGCCACTGCATGCGACGACTCCAGCGCCGGAATAATCCCTTCGGTGCGCGCCAGCCGGTGAAAAGCGGCCAGCGCTTCGCTGTCAGTGGCCGAGGTGTAACGCACCCGTCCGCTCTCGTGCAGAAACACGTGCTCCGGTCCGATGCCGGCATAGTCCAACCCTGCGGAGATCGAATGCGTTTCGGCGATTTGGCCTTCGCTGTTTTGCAGCACGCGCGTGCGCATGCCTTGAAACACGCCAACGCGCCCGTCGATCGCAGTGGATGGCGTTGTCTCAGCGTCGCTGGCGACGCCAAAGCGCGCCGCATGCCTGCCGGTTTCAACGCCATCGCCTCCGGCTTCGACGCCGGTCAACCGCACGCCGGCGTCGTTCAAAAAGCCGCTAAAGATGCCGATGGCGTTGCTTC
Organism: Chloroflexota bacterium; assembly: GCA_031368515.1. GTDB lineage: Bacteria > Chloroflexota > Anaerolineae > J036 > Brachytrichaceae > CANJQH01. The sequence goes on along the minus strand of JANMNW010000073.1, from coordinate 1,292 downwards.
CGCCGCCGACACAGGCGATCACTTCATCCGGCAGCCGGCCAATTTGCAGCAGCGCCTGCTCGCGCGCTTCGCTTCCGATCACGCTTTGAAAATCGTGGCACATCATCGGATAGGGATGCGGGCCCAGCGCGCTGCCGATGATGTAATAGGTTTCACCCACGTTCGCCAGCCAGTCGCGCATCGCTTCGTTAACCGCATCCTTCAGCGTCTTGGTGCCACTTTCCACGCCGCGCACCTCGGCGCCCAGCAGCCGCATGCGATAGACATTGGGCTGTTGGCGTGCCATGTCGATCGTGCCCATGTAGACGATGCACTTCAAACCGAGCAGCGCGCAAGCTGTTGCCGTCGCCACGCCATGCTGGCCCGCGCCGGTCTCAGCGATGATGCGCGTCTTGCCCATGCGTTTGGCCAGCAATGCCTGCCCCAGCGCGTTATTAATTTTGTGCGCGCCGGTGTGCAACAGATCCTCGCGCTTGAGATAAATCTGCGCGCCGCCCAGTTGCTCGCTCAGCCGTTTGGCGTGGCTGAGCGGAGACGGGCGTCCGACATAGGTGCGCAACAGGTGCTCGTATTCAGCTCGGAATGCGGCATCATCACGGAACTCGGCGTAGGCGTCATCCAGTTCCTCAAAGGCCGGCATCAGCGTTTCAGGAACATAGCGGCCGCCATACTGGCCATACTTGCCCTGGGCGTCGGGTAAAGCGTCGTTCATTGAGAAGGAGATTGTAATGGGATTGAAACAACGGCCACGGATTACGGCCACGGCCACGTACTACCTGCCACGGCCACGGCCACGTAGCACGGCCACGGCCACGTGCCACCTACCATGGGCTACCAGCTACTTGCGCGTGTCACGGCTCGCCAAATATCACTTATCACTGGCTTCCTGCGCTTGTCGTGAAGCATCGTACAGATTGGCTCGTGGACTCGGTCCGTGGCAGGTAGTAGGTGGCCCGTGGTAGGTGGCCGTGGCACGTGGACGTGGACGTTGACGTAGTCCCTGGTCGTGGCCGAATCATTGAACCCGCTTCCTCTCTCGTCGCCTGCAACTTTTCCCCACACGCTTCGTATTCCCGCGTATAGTCCTGTATCTGTGACAGGCGGAACTGCCAAACCGTCCGCCACCGGCTGATTTCCGTCTGCGAGAAAAACCGATGTTCGACCGAATCCGCAAGGCCCTAATCCCAGTCATCATTTTGGGTTCCGTGCAGTTTTTCTTGTTGTCAATCGATGTTGTGCCCGATGGAAGCGTGGACTGGGCCTATATCCCGGTGCTTGCCATGATGATTCCG
>JANMNW010000026.1:0-3259 GCA_031368515.1 Chloroflexota bacterium | reverse complement strand
GCGTTCTGCCGGGCAGATCACTTTTGACGATAAGCAACTGCCCTTTCCAGAATCGATGGACGGAGCGCCGCTCGATGCGCTGCTGGGCGGTGTGCCGCGCCGTCCACTCGATGAAGCCGTGGCTGAGACGATTCAGATCTTTCGCGATGCCGTGGCCAGCGGGCGCATGAAGCCGGATGAAATGCTCGGCTAGCGCACCCGGCAAACATGCGGCCCGCACCCTCAAGATTCGGTGTGTGTTTTGAGCGACGTGTCAGCCGATGGTGTCTGATTCACCAGACTCACGGGCGGCCGCAGCCTGTTCCGCCAGCACGGCAAACGCTGCCGACAACGCCTTGAGTTGCTCCGGCGGCAGATTGCGCAGGCGCACAGCCAGGTGCAGCGTGGGCAGCGACTTGGCATCGCATACAAATCCGCGCAGCTCGGCGGGCAGTGTTTCAAATTGCGCGCGCTGCTGGTGCAACAGCTGCGCTTCGCCCAAGGGCCCGATGCCCATATCGAGCATGTCGTCGAGCGACAGGTTGAAGTGCGCCATCAATGCCTCAAGCTCGGTGATGGTGGGCTGTTTTTTGCCCATCTCAAAGCTTTGCAGCGTGGCTGAGGACAAGCCGACGGCTTCTGCGCTGTCATGCGCGCTTTCGCCGCGCGTCATGCGCGCCTGCTTTAGCCGGGCGCCGACGATGTGGCCGCGCAGCCGGATGATCTCGTCGAGATTGGCTGGCGGCTTTTCGGCCGTGGCCAGCGTGTTCAGGCCCAGCAACGTATGCACCGGCACGCGCAGATAGTAGGCGATGGCTTCGAGCTGCGGCAACGATGCTTCTTTTTCGCCGGTTTCAATACCGCTCAAGGACGGCGCGCTGATGCCGACAAAATCCGCTATGTCTTTGGGCTTGCGGCCGGCGATCTCGCGGATGCTGCGGATCAAGCCGCCGATCGTTTTGCGGCGTTCGATCGCGGTGGCGTTGTTGACCAGGCTGGGTGAGGCGTCGCTGTCGGGCATAATCGGATTTTAGCAGCCGGTTACGCCGGCGCCCGCCATGAAAATCGCCTTCAACGCCTGGTTTCTCGAAGACACGCTCGCCCAAAACACCGGCACCGGCCAATATGCGCGCAATCTGCTGCAGGCGATGGGCGAACTTGCGCCCGATGTGCAGATCGAGCCCGTGCTTCCGCGCAGCCGCGGCGATCTGGCCAAAGTGCGTTTTGAGCAAATCGACTTTCCGCGCGCGGCGCAGCGCATGCGCGCCGATGTGGCGTTTGTGCCGCATTGGGGGCCGCCGCTGTCGAGCGGCATGCCGCTGGTCTGCACGATTCACGACGTCATCCAAGTGGCGCTTCCGGAGTATCGCGGCGGGGCCAAGCAGCGCGCCTATTTCAGCCTGGCGCGCGCCGGTGCGCTCAACGCGACTGAAATCCTCACTGACTCCGAATTCAGCCGGCAGGATATTGTCAAGCACCTGGGGGTGAGGTCCGAGCGGATTACTGTCGCGCCGCTGGCGGTGGATGCGCGCTTTACACCCGCGCAGCCGTGGGAAGAACTGGATCGCGTGCGCGCAGCCTACGATTTGCCGGAAAACTATGTGCTGTATCTGGGCGGATTTGACCGGCGCAAAAATATCGAGACGCTCTTTCAAGTGTATGGCTGGTGCGGCGAGAGCATTGGTGATGAGTATCCTCTGGTGATCACCGGCAGTGCCGGCGACATTGCCCACACCAACGCTGGCGAGCGCATGACGCTGGGCGCGATGGCCGCCGCGCTCGATGTGAGCGCCGATGTGCGCTTTATCGGCCGGCCCGGTGATGCGGACAAGCCGGCGCTCTACGCCATGGCGCGCGCATTTTTGTATCCGACGCTCTATGAAGGCTTTGGCTTGCCGGCGCTGGAAGCGATGGCCAGCGGTGTGCCGGTGGTTGGCGGCAATGCATCGTCGGTCGCCGAAATTGTGGGCAGCGCCGGGATTCTGGTCGATCCGCTGGATGCGCGCGCAATGTCGGGCGCGTTGATCGCCGCCTGCATTCAAGACGATCTGCACGAACGGTTGCGTCAACGCGGCATGCTGCGCGCCGCCGAATTCCACTGGCAGCGCACTGCCTATGAGACGCTCGCCGTTCTGCGCCGGGCGGCCAAGCGAACGAGGTAATCCACGTCATCGGCATTTGAAACGTTTTACGGGGTGTTGGCGCAGATCTGCTTTGCCGCGCTGGGGCTCTGGTGGGTGGTGGTTCAGTTTCGCCACGAGCGCTGGTCGGCGCCCGATCGGCGCGCGGCAGCGGGCGCAATATCGGGGCAGTTCATCGCCATTGGCTTGATCGCGTTAGTTGCCGTGCTGTCTGGCGAAGTCAAAACAATTTGGCGCTTTGGCTCGTTTGTCGGCGGGCTGCTGGGCGTGGCGATTTCAATTTGGGCGTTGCGCGCCACCGCGCGGGTGACGGGCCAGCGTTTCATCACCGGCCTGACCCTGCTGCTTTTTATTGTGCTCGTGGCGCTGTCGCTCGCCTTTGAGCCGGTGTTTGGCTTTCAGCCCATACTGCTCGAAGCGTTGATCGACGTGACCATTCTGGGCTTGTCCGTCTGGCAGGCCTGGCAATACATGCTGGAGGCGTGACGCTGGTTTCAGCTAAGTCACCACGAACGTATGCTCGCCAGCCGGCCGCTCATGCTCCGCGCCATTGACCGACGCGCCAATTAACGTGATGTGCTGGCCGTCTGTTTGCGGCACGCGCGCCGTTGCCGTCGTGTTGGGCGGCACAATCACGGACCATTCAAAGCACCCATCGCACTGCTTTCAGTCCAAATGCAGATCCCAATACAGCGTGCGCCAGCTTCATCCCAAAAGTTCATTTTCAGTGCACACGCTGGCGCGAGGCCAGCTTCTGGCGGGTGTACACCACATGCATCGACGCGTCCGATTCCGCCTGCTGGTGTCCCGCAAATCAGGCGTGGCGTTGAACTTGGCGGCATTGATTGCGGCCACGATTCGGTAGGCCGTCTGCCGCGCACCGGTGCGGTCGCTTGCATACGTCAGCTTAGGCGTCTCGCGCGGGGTGGCATGCGGCGCAGTCTGAAGACCACGCGGTCTTGCGTGGAGCCAAAACAACCCGCAGTCTGCCTGCTGAATTTTTGCGGACGCGCAACGGTACGCGCAACTTAAGTTTTGCGATTGTTCGCACGGCGCGTAGCTACAGAACCAATGCCTGGACGCGCATCCAGGACATGAACACCGGACGCTGGTACAACGGCACGGTCGCGCTGCCAAAC
>JANMNW010000164.1:0-1573 GCA_031368515.1 Chloroflexota bacterium | reverse complement strand
CGAGATGCGCGGCTTGCACGTCGTTGATGCGCGCGACGACTGCGGCGGCGCGCCGATGAAATGGTAGGTCGTCAAATGTCGAGTCCAGCTCGCCCTCGGCGTGCCAGCGGCGCGCCAACGCATCCAGGTGTTCGGCATAGTCGTCCAGGATCGGCTGCAGATCGCGCTGCCGATCGAGCACATCCTCGACGATGACAAAGCCGTCGCGGTCGAATTTTTCTTGAAGCGGTGTGTGTGCGTTCATGTGGTCTAGCCGCCTAGCCGGCTTACGGCTCCGTTGGTCGGGCCAACGGCTCCCAACCGAGCAAGCGCCTGGCCTTGCCCATGTTCATGATTTTGTTCTCGTAGTCGCCGCTGGTCAAAAAGGCCTGGAATCCGTTGCGATATTCGAGCGCCGCCAGCATCAGGCGCGCCACGTCCTCGGCATCCGTTGGAATCGATGGCACGCCCGGCTTGGCTTGCGCCAGCCACACGTCGCGTGCGCAGGGGTGGCACATGCGCAGCGAATTGACGCTCAGGCCGTATCGATACCAGGCGTTGCGGCAGACTTCCTCGCCCAGCCGCTTTGTGAAGCCATAGCTCCCGCGCGCGTCTGGCGGCATGTCTTCGTCAAAAAAGTGGCGCACTTCGAGCGGCCCGTCGTAGACCGACATCGTGCTGCAATGCACCGCATGCGGCATGCCGCTTTCGTGCGCCGCGCGCAGCGCCAGATAAACGCCTTTGACGTTGACATCGAACGTTGAGTGTTCGATCGCCATCTCGTCGCCGCGCTGCAGGTTCATGGCCATGTAGAGCAGCGCGTCCATTCCGCGCATCGCCGCTTTGATGCGGTCAAAGTCGCCCACGTCACCCTGTTGAAAATCCAGCGATGCGTCGGCCGGCGGCTTCAAGTCGTAGATGCGCAGCGTGTGTTTTTGTTTCAGAAAAGGGTTGACCAGCGTGCCGACGTGCCCCGACGCGCCGATGATGAGTACATTCATGATTTAAGTTTTTGCGTGCAACCGCTGGCACCGTTCCGGGGCGCACTGCGCGGGACGGTGCCAGCCTCGTTACAACGACGCGCTCCAAAACGGCGCGACTGACGCGCGCGTGTATTTCTCTGTCCAATCTTTGCTGTCGTCGTCTTTGCGCACGTGCATGCGCACGCCGCGATCTTGATGCGGGATATTCCCTGCAAAAGCGTCGGTCCAGCACTGCTGGATGTTGCCGTAGTGCCGCACGCGATTGCCCGGCCATGCCACCGCGATCAGCAGTTTTGGCCGCGGCAGTTCATAGGGCGGCTTCATCTTGTATTTGACCAGCGCCTTTTCATCCACATCCACGCCCAAACCGGGCGCGTCGGACACATGCGCATAGCCTTCGTGGATTTCAATGGGTTTGACGATCAAGTCGTCGGCATAGTTGTTCAGGCAATTGACCGCTGGCCACTGTGCCATGGGCAACACCGCGCCCAGCTGCACGGACAACGCCGTTGTGAGGCCAGCGCCCACGATTTGCAGGAAAAATGGCTTGTCGAATTGCGCGGCATTGGCGGCGTCGCGCAGCACACGGGCGACGCCGCCGCCGATCACGA
>JANMNW010000660.1:0-6355 GCA_031368515.1 Chloroflexota bacterium | reverse complement strand
TGATTGCTATGTTACGGATGTCGTCGCGTTCAGTAATGGCCATACAAAGGATTCATTATCCCAGATGTTCGGGCAAATTGGAAGGGCGCGGCCCTTCGGCCAAAAGTCCGAGAGACGCTTTCAGGTCGCGATGCGACAATCGCAAGCATGAGTCGTTTTGCGCGCGCCCTTGCGTCACTGGCCGTACTCGCATCCACGTTGTCGATCATCGCTCCGACCGGTCACCACCGAGCGCAGGCGGCCCAAGCGGGACAACTGGGTGGCGGCGACGTTGCCAGCGCCGATGCAGGGCGCGGCAAATTGTCCACCGGGCTGCGCGCGGCCCTGGACAAGGCAGGGCCCGCCGACCGGCTGCGCGTGATCGTTCGGCTGAAGTCGGCGGCGCTGCCTGTCACCGCGACCGATCAAAAGCGCGAGGCCACAGCATCCGTCGTCGCGCATTTGCAGGCCGACGCAGCCTCGCAACAGCGCGCCGCGCTGGATTTTCTGGCGCAGCCTGCCATTGCCGCGCAGACGGGTGAAGTGCGTTCACTGTGGATCATCAACGCGCTCGCGCTCACAGCCGCCACACCTGAGGTGATCAAAACACTCGCGGCGCGCGACGATGTCGAGTCGGTTGTCGAGGACCGTTGGCGGCAATGGATCACCCCACCCAACCGCGCCGGCGAAATAAAGAGCGCCGAGCCGCTATCCCTAACGCAAGACGCATTGACCGGCGTCGCCAGCGCCCCGCCGGCTGCGGGCGACAGCACCTGGGGCATCAAGCGCATTCGCGCCGATCAGGTTTGGCGCGGTCTAGGCGTGACAGGCGTCGGCGTCGTCGTCGCAAACATGGATACCGGCGTCGACTGGAACCATCCCAGCCTGTCCGCCAGTTATCGCGGGCGGGGCAATGGGCCCGCGGCAGATCATGCGCACAACTGGCTGGACACCACAAACGAAGGATCGCTGTATCCGACAGATGGCACCGGCCATGGCACGCACACCATGGGCACCTTGGTCGGCGCGAATGGCATTGGCGTGGCGCCCGGCGCCAAATGGATGGCCGTCAAGGCGCTCAACAGCGATGGTTTTGGCTATGACACTTGGATTCATGAGGCGTTTCAATTCATTCTGGCGCCGGGCGGCCGTCCCGATCTGGCGCCGGATGTATTGAACAACTCCTGGGGCAGCGACGACGGATTTGACACGAGTTTTCGCGACGATGTGCGGGCGACGCAGCGCGCCGGCATCTTCACCGTGTTCTCCAACGGCAACTCCGGCCCGTTGATCGCGACGGTGGGCAGCCCGGCCAGTTTTCCAGAGTCAATCGGCGTGGGCGCGACGACCAGCGAAGACGGATTGGCGCTGTTCTCGTCGCTTGGCCCGTCGCCGTTCGGCCAGATCACCAAACCCGATCTCAGCGCGCCCGGCGTGGGCGTGATCTCAGCCTTTCCCGGCGCTGCCTATGCCGCGCTTAACGGCACCTCGATGGCTTCGCCGCATGTCGCCGGCACAGCTGCATTGCTGTTGAGCGCGCGGCCATCACTGTCGTCCATCGATCTGCTGTCCATTTTGACCCGCACAGCCACACCACTCTCCAGCACATTGCCCAATAATTTCACCGGCTGGGGCCGCGTGGATGCCTACGCCGCCGTGCTTCAAGTTATCGACACCGGCGCGATTGACGGCTACGTGCGCGACGGCGCGACGCCGGTGGCTAACGCCGAAGTGATCGCGTCCAACGGCGCGGGGCTGGTGAGCCGGGCCGTGACCGACGGAACCGGCTACTACGCGATGCGGCCGGCGCCCGGCATCTACAGCGTTGCCGCCACTGCTTTTGGCTACACCAGCGCGTCGGTGCCGCCACGCATTGTCGCCGTTAACGCCAACACGCGCGTGGATCTGGGCATCAGTGCCCTACCCTCGGGCACCCTGCGCGGTGTCGTGCGCGACGCGGCCAGCGGCGCCTTTGTCACGGCGACCGTGCGCGCACTCAACACGCCTCGCAGCGTGCTCTCCAATCTCACCTGCGTGCCCTGCCGATACAGCCTCGATCTGCCTGCCGGCGAATACACCATTGAAGCGCGCGCAACCGGCTATGCGGTGCAGACTCAAACGGCCAGGGTGTCAAACGGCGGGCTGGCCACGCTGGATTTCAGCTTGAAAGCCACACAGCGCATCGCGTTTGTTGACACCGGCGCCTGGTATCACCGCAGCGCAGCCCAATACTACCGGGATGCGTTTGAAATCCTGCGCCTGGCGGTCGACGAGTACAGCATCAAAGACGCTCTGGCTGGCGGGCCGACGATCACGACGCTGCTGGGTTACGACGCCGTGGTTTGGAGCGCGCCGCTCGATTCGCCGACTTTTGTCAGATCGAGCATTGCAATATCCGAGTATTTGTCCACTGGACGCAGCCTGATTCTCAGCGGGCAGAACATCGCTTATCACGACGGCGGAGGCAGCGGATTCGATCCCTATCTCGCCGCGCGCGTCAATGCGCGGTATCTGGCCAATGACAGCGATACACGCCTGGTGTTCGGTCAGGCGGGTGGACCGCTGGAAGGAATCACCTTGACTCTTACCGGCGGTGACAGCGCCAACAATCAGAACGCGCCGGACATGATCGCGCCGGCCAGCGTCGATCTGGGCGACACCTTTGCCAGCTACAAGGTTGTGTCCAACACGCAAACAGGCGCGGCCACAATGACGGGGGTGTGCAGCAAGAACCGGGCGGCGCTGTATGGCTTCGGCATTGAGAGCATCAATGGCGTGCAACAACGCGCCGATGTGATCTCGCGCACGCTCGCGGCGCTTGCCGCGCCACGGCCGCCGCTGGGGCTGGAGGTGTTGCCGCGCAACCAGCTTGCGACGGACGCGGCCATTGGGCGGGCGGGCTCAAAACTGACACATGCCATTCGCGTGCGCAACACCGGCGCGGGCGGCATCACGCAAACCTTTAGCCTGGCCTTGGGCGCTTCGGCCTGGTCCACGCAACTCAGCAGCCGCAGCGTCACGCTTGCGCCCTGCGCCAGCGCGCTTGTTACTGCCACCGTCAGCATCCCGGCCTCCGCGCAGCGCGGCGAATTTGACAGAGTCGAGTTGACGGTGCAGGCGGTAAACGAGCCGTCGCTAAATCAGCTATTGCCGCTGAGCACAAAAACGCCGGAATCGGTTCTGCTGGTTGATGACGACCGCTGGTTTGAAAAAGAAGCCGCCTATTTGGACGCTCTGGCAGCATCGGGCCAGTCTGCCGACCGCTGGAATACCGGCAACATGGACGGCATTCCGGTATCGCCGACACTTGCGTTTCTCAGCCAATACCCGGTCGTGATCTGGTTCAACGCATACGACTGGTACGACCCTATCACCCCTGAGGAAGAGCAGATGCTGATGCAGTATTTGGCTGGCGGCGGGCGCATGTTCATGACATCACAAGCGGCACTGGCCTACTCAGGCCGCAGCACCTTGATGCGCCAATACTTCGGCGTCGATGGAATTGATTTCACGGATGTGACTTCTGCGGTGATCGGGATGAACGACACTGTGCTGGGTGACGGGATACCCGGCGGTTCCATGCTGCCCTTTCCTTACACGTGGAATCTAAGCAGCGCCGTGCTGCCCACCCGCCAGGCCGACGTATTGCTGCGCGGCCAGTCGCTGCAGCCATTTGCGCTCATCCGCGACGGCGGTGTGTGGCGCACGGCGTTTATGCCGCTGGCATTCGAAACACTTCCAGAACAATCCCGCGCGCTATTGATGAAGCAACTGACGGGCTGGCTTTCCCCCGCGGGCACGAGCACGCTACGCGCCAGCTCCAACACCCCTGCGCCTGGAGAGCGCATTACGCTGTATCTGGATGCCCACATCGATGGCATCGCTTTGCCCGAAGGAGAAACGCTGACGATCGAATGGTTCGCGCCGAACGGCCTGAGCCTGCAAACGCCTCCCTTGAGCGAAACTGTGCCTGTCAGCGGCGGCATCCTGATTCAACGCCAAGGCTTTCTGCGCGTCGACGACTCGGCGGCGCCCGGCGCCATTCTGCCCGTCACTGTACGTCTGCGACTCAACAAAAGCGGCTTTGTCGTCGAGCGACAGCAGCGCATGCGGATCGGTTCGCCCAAGGTGCTTGTGTCGCAACACCATGCTCCGGCGCAGCCGCGATGGGGCGAACGCGTCACCACGACCGTGCGGATCTCGGAAGGCAGCGGCAGCCCGACCAGCGGATGGGTGATTTCCAGCGTCGTACCTAGCGGTGTCACGCTCGATGTTGAAAGCATCAGCGTCACAGGCGCAGAGTGGCAAACGCAAGGCAACGTGCTGATGGTCTTGCCCGACCCTGGCGCGGCGCAGATCACCGCCTCGTTTGCGATGACACTGCCGCTGTTTTCGAGCAACATGCCTGCGGCCTACCAGCTAACCGTGTTGGTGAATGATGGGTCAGGTGAAGTCCAGCCGTTCCAGCACTGGATGACGCCATTCACCAGCAACACCATCTTGACGATGGTTTCGCGAACTGGCAATTAGCGGCGAGCTTCCGCGAAGCGGCCGGCCCGATCACAGGCTCGTCCAGATCAGGCGCAGCGCGCCAAGCAACGCGCCGACGATGGTCACCGTGTTGAAAACGCGCTGCGACACGCGCGTGAGCAGCCAACGCCCCAGAAAGACACCCACCAACACGGCCGGGTACATCAGCACGGCAAAGGTGATGCCCCGCCGCGTAAACAGGGGCTGCGCAGGCGTAAGCCAATCCAGCACCACATACATGGGTATTTTGGTGAGATTGAAGATGAAGTAGTACCAGGCCGTGGTGCCCATGAATGCGCCCTTTTCGAGACCCAGACTGGTCATGTAGATGCTCATGAGCGGGCCAGCGGCGTTGGACACGGTGGTGCTCAAGCCCGCCGCCGCGCCAATGCCGGCATTGACCGCTTTTGAATTCGGCTCAAGCGCTTTGCCAAAGCGTAGCCGCGCGCCGTAAATCACCACCATCAACAGCACCAGCCCGCCGATCACAAGATTTATCGAGATCTTTGCCCCGGAGCTTTCGCCCAGGCCAAACAGCATCAGCGCGCCGAGCAACATGCCGGCGATCACCCACGGCATCAGCGCAAGGAGCTTGTCCCAGCGGGCATGCTTCGAATACCATCGCACCGCGAACAGGTCGGCAAAAATCAGGATCGGCACGGTCGATCCCACCGCTTCTCGCCCGGGCAAGATCATCGGCACGAGAACCGCCGCCAGAATTCCGATGCCGGGGATGCCGGTCTTTGAAGCGCCTACGATGAGACCGGCCAGGATGCCGACGATCCATTGGTCAGGCGTGAGTGCAAGTTCCAAGATTGTGGCCGCGATCATACAACCTGACAAAACTGTCAGTAACTGTCAGGTACAAATGGCGCCAAAACTGTCACGATGAACGCACGATGATTCGTGAGCAGACCCACCCCGGCACAGCCAGCCTGTGGCCGCCCGATTCCGCGCGCCGCAGAATCCACAGCGCGCTGGGCATCAGCGTCGCCATCCCCGAAGCCTGGCAAGCCATTGCCGAAGCCGGCAAGATTCTGGCCGCGCCGCGCAACCATTTGGCGCCCTTCGCGCCGTTGCAGATTGTCACCACGGCGGCCTCTGAACGCAGCCTGCGCCAGACCGAGCGGCGCTTCAGCGCAGCGCAGAGGCAGATTGGCGCGCGCATCTGCGACCGGCAGCTGCTCACCCAGCCGCGCGAGGCGCTGCTCGTGGACTATGAAAAACGGCTACCCGAGGGCATCGTGCGCTGCCGCAATATCTGCGAGCTGCTCGACGATGGTCAGCTTATGCTGTCATTTACACTGTCGGACTGGTCGGCTGCGGGTCTGACGGGCATCGAAACGGCGGTCGATATTTGGCGCAGCACGCGCATTGATGCGCCGCCGATTCCGCGGCACTTTCGCCGTTTGGTGCACGAAGAGGGCCGCCTGCAATTGGCCGTTCCCGAACGCTGGCTGCTCGACTTGTTTGAAGGCGGGTTGATCGCCCTGCGCCAGCCCGACCGTCCGCGCAGCAATCCCACAGTGACCATTCAGATCGACTACACCGCCCATCGCACGCGCGCGTTGAGCGAGCTGGCGGCGCAGCTCAACAGATCGCCTCAAGGCACTCGCCACACTGCCATCGGCAACCGCTACGGCTTTCGCGTCGATTTTGAGAGGCATGACGGGCACGGCCGGCCGGAGCTGATTCGCGAGTTGGTGCCGGAGCCACTGCCGCATGCCGTGTTTTACATCCAGCTTTGCGCCGCGCCGGAACATGCGCACCTGCTAGACAAAGTCCAAAGCACCTTTTACTGGCGCGATGCCGCTACATCATGAAGCATAGCGCTATGCTTCATGAT
>JANMNW010000636.1:0-7336 GCA_031368515.1 Chloroflexota bacterium | reverse complement strand
CTGACATGGCGCGCATCTTGCGCGATTACGGCGATGTGCCGAATTCGCGCCGGGTGGCCGATGCGATCTGGGCTGCGCGGCCGATCGTCACAACTGCGCAGCTGCGCGATGTGGTGACCGGCGTGGTGAAAGGCCGTTCGAGCAGCATTCACCCGGCGACGCTGGTGTTTCAGGCGCTGCGCATCGCCGTCAATGACGAATTGCGGCGGCTGAGCGATGGATTGCCGGCTTTGGTGGAGGCGCTTCGCCCAGGTGGACGGATCGCCATCATCTCGTTTCATTCGCACGAGGATCGGATTGTGAAGAACGTCTTTCGCGATCTGGCGCGCGCGGTAGAGCCAGGCGAGGGCCGGGTGGGCCGGCCGGCCGTTTTGGCGGTTTTGACGAAGGACCCGGTGACGCCGGGCGTGGCGGAGGTGGCGCGCAATCCGCGCGCGCGAAGCGCAAAACTGCGCGTCGCAGAGCGGTTGAGCGCTTAGCGGTCGGTCTTTTGATGTAGGCACTTAGAGAACTTGCTCCTTTGTGCCGACGCCTGTTGGGCCAGAGGCCTGAGTGGTTCTCAGCCTGATCAAAGTAGATTCGTAGTTGAGTAATGGACATGCGCGAGGCAATGGGACGTTTCAAAGTGGATGTGAGCCTGCGGCAAAGCGCAGTGTTGGCAGGCGTTGGCCTGACGGTGCTGTTGGCCTTGTCGCTGCTATGGCTCTCAATGTCCACGCGAACGGCCATGCTCAACGCGCAGATCGAGAAGCACGACGCCAAGCGGCTCGAGCTGGAGGATCAGATCAACCAACGCTGGAGACAGCTGGGCGATTTGAGCCAGCTTGATCTGATGAGCACCCGGGCCGAGCGTCTGGGCTTTCAGCCAGTGGATGTGGAATATCTTGTGCTTGAGAGCAAGCCGATGACAGAAACGGTGAAATAACGATGCTATCCAAACGCCGCCTGGCCACGATCGCCTCCGTCATTTCCGTGCTGTTTTTGACTGCGGTGCTGCGCACGGTGCAGGTGCAACTTATTGAGTTTCCCTCGCATGCGCGCCAGGCCAGCGCGCAGCAGATCGGCAGCGTGGACACGCTTGCGCCGCGCGGCGCTATTTTCGACCGCAACGGCAACGTGCTTGCGGTCAGCAACCGCGCCTTTGTCGTGCGCATGGACACGAGCATCGTCACCGACACGCTTGCAGCCGCAACTTACGCCAACATCATCGGGCCCGCGCTCGACCAACCCGTCGACAGCCTGCGCCGTCGCATCGAATCCATCATCAAGGACAGCCATGCAACACCAAGGACCCTCCCCAACATCATCGCCTACAACGTCACACCCGACGCCGTCAAGGCGCTCAAAGAAGCCATCCGTGACAAGCGTCTTGCCGGCATCTGGGAAGAAGAGCATTGGACGCGCGCATATCCATTCGGCCCGCTTGCAGGACCGACGGTCGGCTTCACAACACTCTTCGGCAGCAATTTCTCCGGCGTTGAGGCATTTGCCAACCGCGAGCTCGCCGAAACCCCGGGCGTTCGCACGGGGCGCACGCGGATCGACCTTTTGGATAGCAAGCCCACGCTCAGCGGCGCGGATCTTGTTCTTTCACTGGATATCAATCTCCAGTCGTACGTTGAGCGCCGTCTCGCACAGGCTGTTGCCCAAAATGGCGCAAAAAGCGGAAACATCATCGTAATGGAGACCGCCACCGGCAAAGTGCTGGCCTCGGCTTCCTGGCCCGGCTATGACCCCAACCGGGTGCTGGAGCTGGCGGCCGATCCTGATACCGCCAAGTGGCTCAAAGACCCCGCAGTCAGCGACATCTATGAACCAGGGTCGGTGATGAAGGTTTGCACCTTCGCCGCCGCGCTGGATGCGGGCGTGGTCACGCCGCAAAGCGTGTTTTATGACTCGGGCAAGATCATTGTGGAAGGCAAGCCCATCCGCAATTCCGACCGCGCGGCGCATGGCAATGTCGATCTGACCACCACGCTCGCCAAATCGTTAAACGTGGTAACCGTGCAAGTGGCGCAGAAGATGGGCGCAGAGCAGTTCTATCGGGGCATCCAGGCGTTTGGCATCGGCAACCGCACCGGCATCGATTTGGGCGGCGAATCGGCCGGCGTGTTACGCACGCCCAACGACGAAGCCTGGTCAAAGATCGATCTGGCCACCAACAGCTATGGCCAGGGCATGGCCACCACGCCATTTCAGGTGATCAACGCAGTCAACGCCATCGCCAACAATGGGCTGCTGATGCAGCCGTATGTGATTCAGGAATGGCGCGGCGCCGACGGACAGGTGATCGTCAAGCATCCGGTGCAACTGCAGCGCGCCATTTCGGCGCAGACAGCGTTGACGATGCGCAAGATGATGCGCGACGCCACCATGCTGGCCACGCCTGAAGTCGCGCCGAAGGGCTATACCGTGGCGGGCAAAACCGGCACGGCAGACTGGTATCTGCGCGGCATCAAACAGGAGACGACCATGGTCACCTATGCCGGATTTTTGCCGGCCGAACATCCGCGCATCACCATTTTGGTCAAATTTGACGAGCCGCGCTCGTCGCGCTGGGCGGCCGACACCACCATTCCTGTGTTTCGCGATGTGGCCGCGCGCGCGGTCAAGCTGCTCGGTGTTCCGCCCGATCTTGTCATCAGTGAATGAAAAATAGCCGGATGCGCCGCCCGTAGGCGTGCTTCCACCAGCACTTGCTCAATGCTCACTTTAAGCGACATCCTCGAATGTTTCACCGGCAGGTGCTTTCAATCGCTTGCCGATGATCGTGTACGCGAGGTGATCGTGGATTCGCGCAAGGCGCAGCCCGGCGATGTGTTTGTGGCACTGCCCGGCGCGCATTGGGATGGCAACGATTTTGCGCGCGAGGCCATCGAGCGCGGCGCATCCCTGGCCATCGTGGATTTGACCAAGGTTACCAAGCTGGGTGGGCTGGGCATTCCGGTGATTCGCACGGACGCGCGCGATCTGGTGCCGGATGCATTGCGCCCGCCGCTGGCGCTGGCGGTGAGCGATCCGGAAGGCGCATTGCAGAAGCTGGCATCGTGGTGGCGCAACAAATTCAATGTGCGCGTGATCGGCGTCACCGGCAGCGTCGGCAAGACCACCACGAAAGAGCTGATTGCACAGGTGCTGGGCTCGCGCTATTCGGTTTTGAAGACCGAAGGCAACATGAACAACGCGATCGGCGTGCCGCTCACGTTGTTGCGTCTGACCTCCGAGCATCAATATGCGGTGCTGGAGATGGGCATGGATCGGCTGGGTGAGATCGCGTCGTATTGCTCCTGGGCGGCGCCGCAGGTGGGCGTGGTGACCATGATCGGCCCGGTGCATCTCGAAAAACTGGGCTCGATGCAAAACATCGCGAAGGCCAAAGCCGAGCTCGTTCAGGCGTTGCCGCCGTCCGAGATGGGCGGGCTGGCCATTTTGAACGACGACGACGACTGGGTGTCCGCCATGGCCACATTGACCCAGGCGCGCGTCGTGACCTACGGCCTCGCCCCGCGTTGCGATGTGTGGGCGGACAACATCGAAAGCGAAGGCCTTTCAGGCGTGACATTCACGCTGCATCATGGCCGCCATGCCTCGCTGGTTCGGCTGAAGCTGCTGGGCCGGCATAGCGTGCACACGGCGCTGCGCGCTGCGGCCGTTGGCTTGTATGAGGGCATGCCGCTCGAAGAAGTGGTTGAGGGCCTCAACCTGGAGCCGGCGCAGCTGCGCCTGCTGGTTGCGCGCGGCCCATTCGAATCGCTGGTTTTGGACGACACTTACAACGCCTCGCCCGAATCCACGCTGGCGGCGCTGAACCTGCTCAAAGACATCAATGGTTCGATGCCGCGCATCGCGGTGCTGGGCGACATGTTTGAACTGGGCGACGCCGAGCAGCGCGGCCACGAAGAGGTGGGCTGCCGCGCCGCGTTGGTCGCCGATTTGGTGATATGCGTGGGCGAGCGCTCCAAAATCACCGCCCGCGCCGCGCGCGAGTGCGGCGCAAAACCCGGCACCGTGGTGCATGTCAATACCAATGCTGAGGCCATCGATGTCCTGTCGGTGGCGATCAAGTCCCGAAGCATAGTGTTGGTCAAAGGCTCGCGCGGCATGAAAATGGAAGAGATCGTGGCTGCGCTGGGAGGTGGCATCGGTGACTAGCTTCACGCGCTTGCCCGAAATGGGCGTCTGCCTGCTGGCAGGCGGCCTGGCGTTCATCATCACGGTGTTGCTCGGTCAGCCGCTGATCGGCTTGCTTAAGCGCTTCAAGATCGGCAAACAAATCCGCATCGACGGACCGCAAAGCCACATGACCAAGATGGGCACGCCTACCATGGGCGGCGCGCTCTTTGTGCTCGGTTCGGTGTTGCTGATCGGCGCGATGTATCTGTACACCCGTGTGGCTGCGCGCGTGAGCGAGGACTTTGCCGGCGTGGTGCTGGTCGGCACGTCGCTGTCGATTCCGATCTTTGTGATGCTGGCGTTCGCGTTGTTTGGCGCGATCGACGATTATATGGGCGTAAAGGGCGTGCGGCGCGGCGAAGGAATGCGCGGCCGCACCAAAGCGGTAATTCAGCTGGGCATCGCAGTCACCGCCGCGCTGGTGATGAACCTGGGCTTTGGCATCAATCGCATGGCTTTGCCCGGTTTGGCCGAGCCGATCGAGCTGGGCATCATCTGGGTGCCGATCGCCATGTTCATCATTCATTCATCAGCCAACGCGGTCAACATGACCGACGGCCTGGACGGCCTGGCCGCGCTGCTCAGCCTGATCGCCTATGCCGGCTATGGCGTGATCGCCTATCTGCAAGGGCAGTCGATTTTGACCATGTTGTGCATGGTCATGGTCGGCTCGCTGCTGGGTTTTCTGTGGTTCAACGTGCACCCGGCGCAGATGTTCATGGGCGGGCTGGGCAGCGAGTCGCTGGGCGCCACGCTGGGCGTGATCGCGCTGATGACCGGCCAGTGGCTGCTGCTGCCGATCATCGCAATCGTTCCCGTGGCTGAAACGGTGTCGGTGATCCTGCAGGTGGCGTATTTCAAGATGACCAAAAAGCGGACGGGCGAAGGCAAGCGCCTTTTCAAAATGTCGCCGCTGCACAACCACTTCGTGCTGCTTGGCTGGTCCGAGCCGCAAATCGTGCAACGATTTTGGCTGGTCGGCATCATGGCGGCGATGGTGGGCGTGGCGCTGGCGTTGTTTGGCAATCAATAGAAAGGCGAAATTACGACGATGTTTGCGGGCAAACGGTATGTCATCCTCGGAGCGGCGCGGCAGGGCAAAGCCCTGGCTGCGTTTGTTGCCGCGCGTGGCGCCCGCGTGATTTTGAACGACGCCCAGCCGCGCGAAAAGGTCGATCTGAGCGGCCTTGAAAACAGCGCCGGTATCGAGACCGTTTTTGGCGCGCATCCGCTTGAGCTGCTGGATGCCTGCGACGTGCTGTGCCTGAGCGGCGGCGTGCCGATCGATTTGCCGATCGTGCTGGAGGCCCGGCGGCGCGGCATCCCGTTGAGCAACGACGCGCAGATTTTCTTTGAGCTGTGCCCGGCGCCCATCATCGGCATCACCGGCTCCGCCGGCAAAACCACCACGACAACGCTGGTAGGGGAAATTCTCAAAAACGCCGAGTCGCGAGTCCCGAATTCCGAACAATCTTCGGACGCGGGACTCGGGACTCGACGCAGCGTCTGGGTCGGCGGCAACATCGGCAACCCGCTGATCGGCGATCTTCTCCGCATTCAGCCGACCGACCGCGTGGTGATTGAACTGTCGTCGTTTCAGCTCGAGCAGATGACGCGCTCGCCGCACATCGCCTGCATCACCAACATCACGCCCAATCATCTGGACCGGCACGGCACGATGGACGCCTATGTCGCCGCCAAGAAGCGCATCATCGATTTTCAAACTGCCGGCGATGTGCAGGTATTGTGCGCCGACGATCCGGTGTCGCGCGCGCTCAACACGGCAGCGCGCACGATCTGGTTCAGCCTGAACGACGAACCCGCGGGCGAGGGCGCCTGGATGGATGATGCCGGCTTTTTGCGCGTGCGCGCCGGCGGAATCGATGGAGCCATATGCCATCGCCGCGAGCTGCAGCTGATGGGCGTGCACAACATCGTCAATGTGCTGGCCGCCAGCGCCATTTGCGCCGCGGCCGGCGCGCCGATCGAAGCCATGCGCGCGGTCGCCACCAGCTTCAAAGGCGTGGCGCATCGCCTGCAATGGGTGGGCGAGATCAATGGCGCGCGCTACTACGACGACAGCATCGCCACCGCGCCCGAGCGGCTGATCGCCGCATTGCGCTGCTTTGAGCAGCCTGTAATTCTGCTGTGCGGGGGCCGCGACAAGCATCTGCCGTGGGCCGATGCGGCGGCGCAGATGCGCGCGCGCTGCAAGCGGGTGGTGCTGTTTGGAGAGATGGCGCCAATGGTCGCCGATGCGCTGCGGGCCGCCGGCGTGGACGCGGCCGCGGTCACTCGCTGCGACACGCTGGAACAGGCCGTGGAAGCCGCGCGCGCGGCGGCGCTGCCCGGCGATGTGGTGCTGCTCTCGCCCGGCGGCACCAGCTATGACGCATACAAAGACTTCGCCCAGCGCGGCGATCACTTCAGCCAATTGGTAACGCTTTCAGCGACACGGGGTTAATCATGCAAGCCACACTCAAGCGATATTACGGCCGGGTCACACGCGAGCGCACGACGGACTGGATTCTGGTCTCGGTGGTGCTGTTGCTTACCGTGCTTGGCCTCCTGATGGCCTACAGCACGACTTACTTTTGGTCATATTCGACCGAGGGCAATCCGCTGTCCATCTTCAGCCGTCAGTTGGGATACGCGGTGCTGGGGTTGGCGCTGTTCACCGCGGTATCGCTGTTGGACTATGGACATCTGCGACGCTTTGCCGTGCCCGCCATGCTCATCACCTTGCTGGTGCTGATCGCCGTGCGCCTGTTTGGCGACGATGTGTTTGGCGCACGCCGCTCGCTCTTCGGTGGCTCAGTGCAGCCGAGCGAACCGACCAAGCTGGTGGTGGTGCTCTACGCGGCCGCGTGGCTGGCATCGCGCCGCGATGAAGTGAAAAGCATCTCGGGAGGCTTGCTTCCCTTTGGCGCGATCATCGGCATCGTTGGATTTTTGATTGTGATCCAGCCCGACCTCAGCACGACGTTTGTCATCGTAATCACCGCGTTGGCGATGTTCTTCATGGCCAACGCCAGTTTGGCGCAGATCGGTCTGGTGGGGTTGGTGGCGACCACGGCATTTACGCTGCTGATCACGTTCTTTCCGCATTCGGCCGATCGCCTCGAGATGTTCAAGCAGGTCTTTCGCGACCCGGCCGGCCAGC
>JANMNW010000635.1:0-5534 GCA_031368515.1 Chloroflexota bacterium | reverse complement strand
TACGTCCTGCTCCTGACCGCAAAGTCGCAGGAAACGGACAAGATTGTCGGGCTGACGATTGGCGCAGACGATTACATGACCAAGCCGTTCAGCCCTCGCGAGTTGGTGGCTCGAGTAAAGTCTCTGCTTCGCCGCGCCAGGAACGGCGGATTCAGTCAAGCCCTGACCTTTCGACACCTCCGGATTGATCCGGCGGCCCGTTTGGTGTGGAAGGACGACCAGCCAGTCGAGTTGACGACGATTGAGTTCGACCTGTTGCAGGCGCTGGTGAGGCACCATCGGCGTGTGCTCAGCCGCGAGCAAATCATTGAGCAGGTCTGGGGGACGGATTTCTACGGCGAGGATCGCGTCGTCGATGTGCATATGGGGCATTTGCGCCGGAAACTTCAAGACGACGCCGCGGATAGCGCGCTCATCGCGACAGTGCGCGGCATCGGATACAGATTTGACGACGAGGCGGTGTGAACATGCGCGCGTCGTTTAGGCGCAGCTTGCTCTCAAAGATGATCGTGTCTTATCTGGCAGTCATCACGCTAACCTTGCTGGTGATGGGTGTCGCGGCCGTGCTCAATGCGCCAGACGCATTGGATCGTCACATGACCAACATGGGTGGCTCCCAGCACATGCAGAGTGTGAGCGGCGACATGATGGGCGATCTGCGCGGCAACTTGCTAGCGACGCTGATCGAAGTGCTTTTGATTGGTGGAGTGATTGCGGCTGCTGTCACGTTGGCGGTGAGCGTGATCATTTCCCGGCACATCGTGCGGCCCATGCGCGACATTGCAGCTGCCAGCCACGGTGTGGCTGCGGGCCATTATCGGCAACGCGTGCCCGTTACAGCGGCCGACGAGTTGGGGGCGTTGGCGCAGTCTTTCAACCATATGGCAGAACGACTGGAAAAAACCGAGCAGCGCAGAATTGAACTCATCGGCAATGTCGCTCATGAGTTGCGCACGCCGCTTGCCAGCCTCAATCTTCAACTTGAGGGAATGATCGACGGCGTCCTAACCCCTAATGCCAACGCACTCCTCGACATGCAGCGCGAGTTGTCACGCCTTCAACGGCTTGTGGTCGACCTGGAGGACTTGTCAAAAATCGAAGCGGGGCAAGCGGGGCTCGACCGGAGCATTATGCAACTGGGGGAGGTCATTCATGGAGCGGCCAGCCGCCTGAGGCCCCAATATGATGACAAAGGCGTTTCACTGCTTGTGACTGTGCCGATGGAGCTGCCCGAAGTGAATGCAGACGCCAATCGCGTCATGCAAGTGCTGATGAATGTTCTGGGCAATGCGCTGCACTACACGCCGGCGGGCGGATCGGTGCATGTTCGTGCGTGGGCCGATCGGCAGGAATTGTGCGTGGAGGTCCGCGACACGGGCTTGGGCATCGAAGCCGAACATCTCCCGAATATCTTTGAGCGCTTCTACCGGGTTGACAAGTCCCGCACCCGCGTGAGCGGCGGGAGCGGTATTGGGTTGACCATCTCGCGCCAATTGATCGAAGCCCATGGCGGGCGCATATGGGCCTCGAGCGCTGGCGTGGGAAAAGGTACTACCGTCACGTTCGTGCTGCCACTGGCAAACCAGAGAAATGGCGGCTGACGCGGCACCGTCTGTTGACGGTTCGCTACGGAACCAATAGTGTCTGGCGCATCTCTTTGTATTGCTCGACGCTGATTTCGCCTCGTGCAAAGCGCTGTCGCAAAATCTCCGTTGGAGTCTGTACCTGTGCAACACTGCCAGCTCCGTTGGCTGCCTTGTTGCGCAGATTTGCGCCGTTCAGCGTTGCCATGACAGCCCAGATGCCCAGCCCAACTAGAAAAACCAGCCCAACCAAGGGCACGATCATCCACAGCCAACCCATTCCAAATCCATAACCCATCATGATGCTTGCCTCCTCGGACGCCGCGCCGGCTTAATGCCGGTAAGCTGCCGAAATCTGCTGTTTCGATGCTACTCCGGGAAGCAGTCGCTTGCATGACGGTGATGTAAAGATACGGTAAAGACATGCAAATGGCATGTCCCGGGTGTCCTTTGCCATTACACAAACTTCATCAAGACAAGCGGCGCCCGACATATTCAGGTCATACGCTGATCACGAGAAGACATGAAGAGTGGCACATAAACGGCCCCCATGTCAAAGGAGATAACATGAATAGTCGAAATCGCACGCGAGTCCTGGCAGCCGCTGTCGTCACAGTTGCTGCACTCGGAATCTTGGGTTACTCGGCGTCCGCCCGCACCACTGTGGCGCAAATCAGTGCGGGCGAGATGGGCGCAGGAACAGCCACTGGCGACCATGCCAGCCACCATCCGTCGGGCAATGCGTACTCGGGTGTGACTGCAACCCCAGGACGGGTTGGCACAATGGAGCAGTCCATGATGCAGCAGATGGTCACACAGATGGCAAATACCGACATGAGCGCGATGATGCAGGGCGGTAGCATGCCAGCTCACATGGCTCAGATGGCCCCGATGATGAAAGGCATTGACATGCAGGCGCACATGGCTCAAGTGGCGCCGATGATGGATCAAGTGCCGGACTCTCCCAAGTCCGGGCAATGATCCCGATCACAGCTTTGGAACGCCTCGCAGATTCGTCAAAATCACGACGGATCTGCGGGTTCCAAAAAGGAGCATGCAATGATCACTACTTTCCTCATAACCAATCAACAAGTGATCTACGCGATATTGGCCTTCGCGCCCCTAGCGGTATGCCTAATCGCGCATTTTTGGATGATGGGGCGCTATGGCTCGCAAAGCGGCACCAATAGCAATGACCCGCAGAACTGGCACAGGCATTGACCCGTTGGGAGTTCCATGGACATGCGAATCATCGTTGGCCTGCTGCGACAGATCGCTCGGCTGCGCGCAGCGGAACACGGGTCCCCACAGCAGCTGCAAGCGCACCAAGCTTCTGGGCTGCAACACTTGCGGTCGTTTGCCTATTCGCACTCGTCGTTCTATCAGGAGTTTCATGCAGGCAAGTTCAATTGCCCGCTGAACGAACTGCCTGTCGTGACCAAGCAAATCCTGATGGAGCATTTCGATAAGCTGGTGACCGATCCGCAGGTTCGGCTGCGCGATGCACGCGCATTCATTGCGAATCAGCATGCTCAGGCCAAATATCTGAACCGCTATTGGGTCAGCGCCACATCGGGGAGCACCGGCGCTCCTGGCATCTTTCTCTTTAACCGAAATGAGTGGGTCAACGTGATGGCGACGTTTGCGCGAGGCCATGAGTGGGCAGGCGGCCTCATTAATCTGCAGCATCGCATGAAGATGGCATCGGTGGCATCCACCACACCGTGGCACATGTCGTCGCAGGTGGGTATGACGCTAAGCAGCGTATGGATGCCCGCACTTCGTCTCGCCGCCAGTGATCCACTTCCCAACATTGTGGAACGCCTGAATGCTTTTCAGCCCACCATGCTGATTACCTATGCGTCAATGATACGCATATTGGCGGACGAACAGATTGCGGGCCGACTGCGAATCAAGCCACACCTCATTTTCGCCAGTTCCGAGGTGCTGACCGACGAAAGCCGTCGGCGCGCGACAACGGCATGGGGCCGAGAGCCCTTCAGCCAATACGCCGCGACCGAGACAGGGGGTATGGCCGCGGAGCGAGAGTCGCACGACGGGATGTACATTTTCGAAGACAACGTCATTGTCGAAAATGTGGATGCGAGTAATCGTCCTGTGCCAGCCGGCGCGTATGGGCACAAACTGCTGGTCACCACGCTGTTCAGTCGCACTTTGCCACTCATCCGCTACGAGCTCAATGATCGGGTTCGAATTTCACCAGAAGCCGTGAGGCCAGGTTTCCCATTCGCCAAGATCGATGGCATCGGAGGCCGAACCGAAGATGCGCTGCACTTCACAAACAGCGCCGGTGACGACACAGTAGTTCAGACGCTGGTCTTTCATGATGTGCTGGACACGCTGCCAGTGCGTGGCTGGCAGGTGCGCCAAACGGCAACGGGTCTGGACATTCTCATGGCAGGCTTGAAGGACGACAGTGCCATTGCCACCACCCAGCAGAAAATCGGCGGAGTTCTAGCCAGCCTTGGCGTAACAGTCGCGATCAACGTCGTTGCAGTTCACGACATTCCGAATGATGCTTCGGGCAAGCGGCCGTTGATCAAATCGTTGAGTTGAAAAAAACGCCGGCTGCGCCGGCGCCCCATAGGCAGAATTGCGCATGGCGGTCTGCTGCCTTCGCGAGTAGCCTTTATGCCGACCACGCATTTCGGCAAGGGGTAATCTTTGGCGAGCAGTATGGCTATGCAACAGAGTATCAAAATCGTATTGGCCGACGATCACGGCCTGGTTCGCAAGGGCATTCGCGAATACCTTGAGACCGATCCGCGCTTGGAGATTGTTGGAGAGGCCACCGATGGCGAACAAGCACTTGAGCTGGTTCGGGCATTGAAGCCGGATGTGATTCTTCTGGATGTGCAGATGCCGCGCAGGAACGGCATTGAGGTGGCGCGTCAAGTTCGCCTGGAAAAGCTGCGCTGTGGCATTTTGATCGTGTCGGCCTATAACGACGACCCATACGTCATGAGCGCGTTACAAGCTGGCGCGAACGGATATGTGCTCAAAACCGCCGCGCCGTCCGAATTGGTGAGTGCGGTGTGCGACGTGCATGCAGGCCGACTCGTGCTTGATGACAGCTTGACTCAGACCGTGGCGCGACACGCGGCCGACAATATCATGTCCAGAGGTATCACGCCTGCAGCCGAAGTGACGCTCCGGGAGATCGAGGTGCTTCGGCTGATCTCGCGCGGCCACACGAACAAGGCCATTGCCGCACAACTTGCCATCAGCGATCGCACCGTTCAGGGACACATCGCCAACATTTTCGACAAGCTGGCTGCACACAGCCGCACTGAGGCTGTAATGATGGGCATTCGGCTGGGCTTGATTCCACAGGAATGACATGCGCCGCCTGCTGAATGGTTTCTACGCGCAGCTGCTTCTGGTTACGGTCCTGCCGTTGACGCTGATCCTGTCCGCAGTGGCATTTGGCGCGCTCGCGTCGCATCAGGAATCCATGCGCAGCCTGGTTGCGGAGCGCGACATGCGCGCCGTCATGACCACCGCCGCGATGTTAAGCGACATGCTGGCTCGTTGTGGCGAGAGAGCTCCGACGGGCTCCCGGACCGCGCCGACGATCACGTCGGCAAGCGCGCAAGCGTGCGTGTCGTCGGCTGCGCTCAATGCACTCGTTAATCCGATGCCTGAACATCGCCCGGCCGTCGCCTATGTGTTTGACCGGGCCGGCAACGTTGTCCTGCATACTGATCCGCAACGAGTGGGTTTGAAGGTCGATGCACACGCAGGGGTGGCCGAGGCGTTGCGCGGCAGCCATGGCACCCAGTATCAAGACGATCCGATCACGCACGTGGAGCATGTGGTCTCCTTTGCAGCGTTGCAGCTTCCGGAAGGCAATCCGCCGCTCGGCTTGATAATTGAAGAGCCTTGGGAAGACGTGATTGATCCGATGATGCGCATATCGCTGGCCGCGCC
>JANMNW010000612.1:0-13528 GCA_031368515.1 Chloroflexota bacterium | reverse complement strand
CGGAATGACGATGTTACGCTCGGAATGACGGTGCTACGCTCGGAATGAATGTGCTACGCTCGGAACGACAGCGCGGCAAAGGCTACTTGAACGTCAAAACAGTGTGCGACAACGCCGGCACTTTGAGGCGCAGCGCGCCATCGCTGATCGCGCCGACCTTGATGGGCTTCGACACCACCGCGTTCGGCTTCTCCCAACTGTTGCCGGCCTTGGGATCGTTGCCCGACATTTGGAACGCCTCAAGCACGGCCTTGGGCGCGCCGTCCTGCCAGATGAGATCGGTTGTCTGCGCCTCTTTCGTGCTGCGGTTGACGATCGACACCATCTGACGGCCGGTTTCCGGATCGTGGCTGGCGGCCACATCCAGCGTGGACACATCGCCGAAGCGTTTGGTGGCTGTGAGCGGTGCGCGCACCAGCACATCGAGCGAATTGCCGCGCGCGAAATTGCTGAGCAGCTTGAACGGATAGAACGAGCTGTGCACCAGCAGGCCATCGCGCTTGGTGTGCAGCCACGAGATGATGTTGACGATCTGCGCAACGCAGGCGACCTTCAGCACATCGGCCCTGCGCAAAAAGACGTTCAGCCACTGCGCCACAACCAGCGCGTCCTCGAGGTTGTAACCCACCTCGGCCAGATGCGGCGCTTCGGTCCACTTGCCGGCGTGCTCGCCCGGATGCCAGATCTGCCACTCGTCCCACGACAGATACACATCGTGCTGGCTGCGCGCTTTGGCTTTGGCATAACGCAGCGTGGCGGCCATCACGTCGACGAAGTCTTCGAAGCGCTTGGCCGTGGCCAGATAGCTGGGCGTGTCCTGGTCGTGGTGATTGGACACATACATGTGGATCGACAGGTAGTCCATCTGGTTCCAAGTGGTCTCCAGCGCCACGCGATCCCATTCCGGGAAGGTGGGCATCTGGTCGTTCGACGAGCCGGCCAGCACGGTCTTAATCGATGCGTCCTGCCACTTCATCATCTTGGCTGCTTCGCGCGCTTTGACCGCGTACTCGTGCATGTCAAGATGGCCGATCTGCCACGGGCCGTCCATTTCGTTGCCCACGCACCAGTACTTCACATCGTGCGGCTGGCGGTAGCCATGCGACGCGCGCAGATCGGCGTAATAGGTGCCGGTCGGCGCGTTGCAGTATTCGACCAGCGCCGCGGCCTGCTCGATTGAGCCGGTGCCCATGTTCACCGCCATCATTGGCGCGGTATCGACCTTTTTGCAGAAGTCCATGAACTCATTGGTGCCAAACTGGTTGGTCTCGATTGATTGCCAGGCCAGATCGCGCCGGCGCGGACGTTGCGCCTTTGGGCCGACGCCGTCGAGCCAGTTGTAGCCGGAGAGGAAGTTGCCGCCGGGATAGCGGATGACCGAATACTTCTGCTCGCGCAGTTTGGCCATCACATCCGTGCGCAGGCCGGCCGAATCGGCAAGCGGCGACGCCGGGTCGTAGATGCCTTCATAGACACAGCGGCCCATGTGTTCGGCGAATCCGCCGAAAAGCAATGGCGAAATGTCGCCGACAGTTCGATGTGTATCGAGATAAATCTTAGCGGTTGGATTTGTCATTTTAGGAAGAGTGGATCGTGATAGTTGATAGCAGATAGTGATAGCTGACAGTGTTAGCGGTTGCTCGCCGGCACTATCCACTATCACTGTCAACTATCTACTCAAATTAGCGGCCAGCGAGACCGGCAGTAGTCATGCCCTGCACGATCTGGCGTTGGAAGAATGCGTACACGATGATCGGCGGGACGGTGGCGATGAAGCCGCCCGAAAAGGCCAGGCCGCGCTGGATGTAACCGCTCTGCGTAAGCACGAGCAGTCCGACCGGCAGTGTGATGGCCTCGCGCGAGCTGAGCATGATCAGCGCCCAGAACAATTCGTTCCAAAAGCCCAGCGCGGTGCCGATGCCGATGGAAACGAGTGCTGTTTTGACCAGCGGCAGGCACACCTGCCAGAACACGCGAAACTTGCCGGCGCCGTCGACCACGGCGGCGTCTTCAAGCTCGCGCGGGATGCCGAAAAATTGCTGGCGCAAAAAGAAAATCGCGCCGGCGCCGGCGACGCCCGGCAACCACAGCGCCGGATAGCCGTCCAGTCCCATGCGTAATATCGGACCGCCTGAGATTGGGTTTTTATCCAGCCCTAGATCGGACCAGATCTTGCCCAAATCGCGCATCACCAGAAAAGTCGGGATGACTTGCAGCACGCCTGGAATCAGCAAGCTGATCACCAGGATGCCAAACAGCACGGTGCGGCCGGGAAACTCCAGACGCGCGAAGGCATAGGCGCTGAGCGACGACACCAGAAGCACCAGCGCGGTGCCGACGGTGGTCACGATGGCGCTGTTGAACATCCAGCGAAAGATGGGCAGCGCCCGGTCGCCCATGATGATCTCGAAGTTACGTGTCGTAAATGGATCGGGCAGCCAGACGATGGGAAATTTGTACGGACTTCTTTATTTCACTTGACATGTATGGAAATTCCTCCTGCACTCTCAAAAATAGTAGCACTGCGTCGCGCCTGTGGCGCCTAAATGGGTTGCGCTAGCGAATAAACCACCTCCTGACATTTGCCCCGCAGCGCTGAGATTCAGCGTCATTTGCGGCGGGTGCGGGTTGCAGCCCGCGCCGCCAATGTGATTCTTCAGGCCGACTCCCGGATGATCAGCTTGCACGGCACCTGGATTGCGCGACCCGGGGCCATGCTGCCGTTGATCAACCTGTCGAACAACGCACTGGCCAGATGGTCGCCCATTTCTGCGGGATATTGCGCGATGGTAGTGACCGTTGGGCTGACACGCGCGGCTTCGGGAATGTCATCAAAGCCGACGACCGCCAGATCGCCCGGCACCGTTCGCCCCAAGCGCTGCGCAGTGGTGATGCAGCCCAACGCCATCAAGTCGTTGCAGGCCATCACCACCGTTGGCGGTTGTGGCAATGTCAGCAGCCGCCCTGCGGCGAGTTCGCCCGATTCCAAGTTGAAGTCGCCGGTTTCAAGGAATTCGGCCGGCATCGGCAGCCCCGCTTCGTCAAGCGCGCGCATCAAGCCGGCCACGCGGCGTTTGCTTGGATACGTGCCGGGGACCGAGATGTAGGCGATGCGCCGGTGGCCGCGTTCGTGGATCAGCCAGCACGCGGCGTCGTAGGTGGCGGTCTCATCGTCGGCAAACACGCGATCGACGCCAAGCGGCGCCAGATGCTGGCCGACCAGCACCACGCGCACGCCGGTGCGCTCTATCAGGGCGGAGATATCGGCGGCGGACAGGTGATAGGGCGTCAGCACCACGCCATCGACCGGACGGCGCATGATGCCTTGAATAAAATGCCGCTCCAGCTCCGGGTCATGATCACTGTTGGCGATCAGCACGTCATACCCGTTTTTGCGCGCCACGTCCTGCACCTTGCGCACCATCACATGGTAGTACGGGTTGGCGATGTCGGCGACCATCATGGCGATCAGCTGGGTGCGCTGTCCGCGCAGGCTGCGCGCGTGCAAATTGGGCTGATAGCCCAGCAGGCGCGCTGCTTCCTGCACGCGCAGGATGGTGTCTTCGCTGATGGCAACGGCGGACGAATCCGGCGCGCTGAGGACGCGCGAAACGGTGCTTTGCGACACCTGGGCGGCGCGCGCGACATCCCGCATGGTGACTGTGCGGCTTGGCCCGCCACTAGGTTCGGCGGATGCGGGCGATTCGGGCTTGAGCATTTCCGTCATGGGCACCATTTATGCAATCGTATGCACGCAATCGAATTCTAGGGATATTGGCCCATCTGTCAACTACGAAATTGCGCTGGAAAACAACAACCCCGCTGCAAGATTGCAGCGGGGTTGCGCAGCGTTATGGTTTTCCGGCGCCGCAGCGCTTACTGCCCGAGGGCTTTGTCGATCGCGGCTTTCAGCATTTGATACTCAATAAAGCCGTTAAACGACTTGGCGACCTTGCCATTGGCGCCGACGATGACAAACTGCGGTTGGCCGATAAAGCGGTATTTGCGCTTGGCCGCGTCGTTGGCTGCATCGTCGATGTTTAGTGCCATAAACTGCACGCGATCGCCGTATTCCTCTTCAAGCTTACTCACGGTAGGCTTCATGGCTTGGCAGGTTCCTCACCAGTCGGCGTAGAAGTCGATAAAGATGACATCCTTTGCGGCAACGGGTTCGGCTGTGGGCGCGGCCGTTTCGGTCGGCACGGCGGGCGGCGGCGTGTCGCTGGGAGCGGCAACCGGCGCCTGAGTTGGCGCCATGGTTGGTTCGGCCGTCGGCGCTCCGGTTGGTTCGGCCGTCGGCGCGGGTGCAGCCGTGTCGGTGGCGGCGGGCTCAGAAGTTGGCTGAATCACCGGCGCCGCAGTGGCAACAGCTGTCGCTGGGGCGGGCGCAGCCGCCTCCGGTGCCCGGGTAGGCGAACCGCCGCAGCCGGCCAACGCGGTGCTCAGCGCGACAAAGGCGCATAATTTGCGAAACACGGCTTGGAACGTACAAGCAGGATGTTACAAAATTCTGAGAATGGCGTGGGTCAGCGAAGAATCTGCTTCAAAAAGGCCCGGCTGCGCTCTTCCTTGGGCGCGTTGAAAAACGCCTCTGGGTTGCTGCGCTCGATGACTTTGCCGTGATCCATAAAGACAACGTCCTTGGCGGCGTTTCTGGCGAAGCCCATCTCGTGCGTAACGCACACCATGGTCATGCCGCTGCCCGCCAGCTCCAGCATGACATCGAGCACTTCCTTGATCATTTCCGGGTCGAGCGCCGAAGTCGGCTCGTCAAAGAGCATGATCTTGGGCTGCATGGCCAGGGCGCGGGCGATGGCCACGCGCTGCTGTTGCCCGCCGCTCAGTTGAGATGGAAAGGCATTGGCCTTTTCCGGGATGCCCACGCGTTTGAGCTGCTGCACGGCCATGTCGCGCGCCTCCTCTTCGGAACGTTTGCGCACGGTCTTTTGCGCCAGCATGATGTTTTGCAGTGCGGTCAGATGCGGAAACAAATTGAACTGTTGAAAGACCATGCCCACTTCCGCGCGGATGGCGTTGATGTCTTTGCTGTTGTGCGACATTTTGCGGCCGTCGACGATGATCTCGCCGCTGGTGGGCACTTCGAGGTGGTTGATGCAGCGCAACACGGTGCTTTTGCCGCTGCCGCTGGGGCCGAGAATCACGGTGACGCTGCCTTTGGGCACATCCAGATCGACGTTGTCGACCGCGCGCAGCGCGCCGAATTGCTTGACCAGGCGGCGGATGGAGATGATCGGATCGGACATGATTACGACCTGACAGGTAAGGAAATTCTCATCTTCGGTCGCGGGTGAGCCGCAGTTCCATCCAGCGCACCACCCGCGACAGCAGGATGGTCATGGTCAGATAAACGAACGCCAGGATGCTGTAGGACTGAAAGAACAAGAACGTGCTGCTGGCATAGAGTTTCGTGATCTGTGTAATATCACTCACGCCCAACACCGACACCAGCGACGAATCCTTGAGCATCGAGATGAAGTCGTTGCCCAAGGTGGGCATGATGCGCCGGATGGCCTGCGGCAGCACCACATAGCGCATCGTCTGAACATAGTTCATGCCAAGCGCGCGCGAGGCTTCGAATTGCCCGCGTTCGATGCCTTGGATGCCGGCGCGAAAATTCTCGGATTCGAAGGCGCCATACGCCACGGCCAGACCCAGCACCACGCGCCATTCATTTGGGAAATCGCGCGGGGTGACCCCACTCAGCAGCGGGCTGCCAATGGCCGCGCCGATTTCGTTGATCGCGCTCATGGCCAGAGGCACGCCGACAAATGCGATATACAGCAACAACACCAGCATCGGGATGCCGCGCACGACTTCGACATAGAACGACGCCAGGTTGTAAACAAGCTTGTTGCTGCTGGTTCGCGCCAGGCCGACAAACAGACCAATGACCAGCGCCAACAAAAACGAGATCGCCGTGGTGCGCAGTGTGACGACGATGCCTTCGCTGATTGCCCTGAAAATGTTGGCGATCCGTTCGTTTGTCAGGATCTGAAAGGCGATGACAAGACCCAGCAAAATCAAGACCAACAACCACCATGGCGCGTTGGCGAGGCGGGTAGTCAAGCTGGGGGCGAGGCGAGAATCGGACGGGGCTGCGGAAGCCGGTGCGCTCATGTTCGAGTGGGCGCAATGTATATCACAGCGCATGAATTGCGCTTTAGCCCTTATTGGTTGCCATTGCGTAGCCTTAGCGCGTAGCCGTGGCACGTGGTAGGTGGTCGTGGCCGAATTCGATTTCGGCCACGTGCCACGGCTACGGCCACGACCACGTGTCACGGTCATGGCTACGGCAACACGGCCGCAACCGCGAATTCTGGAAAATGCAAACCCGGGCTCCAATATGTTGGAGCCCGGGTTTGTGCTACCGCAAATCGTCTATTTGGCGCTGGGCAGCCACTTGGCGACGATTTTGTCCCAGGTGCCGTCCTTTTTCATGTCGCCGAGCACTTTGTTGATCGGCTCGCGCAGAGTGCTGCCTTTCGGAAACACAAAGCCAAGATCCTCGCCGACGATCTTCTCCGGCAAGAGCGTGACCTTGTCTTTATTTGCGCCGACATAGCCCATGCCGGCCACATCGTCCATCACGCTGGCATCGATGTCGCCATTCTTGAGCGCTTCAATGATCAGGCCAAACTGGTCGTAGCTGACGATGCGATCTTTGCCGACCAGCTTTTCCATGATGTCCCAGTTGGTCGTGCCGGGCTGCGCGCCAAACTTGAGTGCTTTGTTGGCCACAAATTCGGCCGATGTCTTGAAACGCGCTTCGCCGTCGCGCACAACTAGGCGCTGGCCTACGTTGACATACGGATCCGAGAAGTCGACGTTCTTGGCGCGCTCTGGAGTGATGGTGATGCCGTCGGCGGCCACATCCCATTCGGCTTTGCCGGTGCCGCCCATGACGGCGACAATGGCGTCCCAGCTTGTTGTGACAAACTTGGCCTTGCAGTTCAAGCGCTTGCAGGCTTCTTCAAAGAAGTCGTAATCGATGCCCTGGCCCTTGCCGGTCTTCTCGTCGATAAAGTTAAAGGGGTTGTATGCGTTCTCAACGGCGATGACAATTTCCTTGCCGCCAAGATCGCCGGCGCTGCTTGCGCCGGGCGCCGCGCCGGTTTGACCGCAAGCGGCCAGCAAAAGGCCGGCCGCAGCCAGCAAACCAAACGTGCGAATTGATTTCATTTTTCTCCTCATTTGGATGCGGCAGCGCGTCGGACGTTAGAGTTGAGCGCAGGCAGTGGGAGCATGCGAAGACCCGCAGCCGCAGAAAGCCGAAATTGTATAACAGAGACAAAACCCGTGATTGAAGCCCGCAAGAACCCCCTGCTCAGCCGATTGGTCTATGCGCTGCTGGTGCGCCCGAGCTTGCGCGGCGCTTTCAATCGCGTGCGCATGCGTCGCGGCGCGCCTCTGCCCGACGCGCCGGTGATCTGGTGCGCCAATCATTCCTCCTGGTGGGATGGCTATCTCGTCATGGCCGCCAACGAACTGCGGTTCAAGCGCGATGCGTATGTGATGGTCGAAGCGGCGCAGATCGCTCGCTATGGCTTCTTTCGCTGGGTCGGCGGGTTTTCGGTCGATCGCGGCGATGCGCGCAGCGCGCTCGATTCGCTGCGCT
The DNA here is from genome assembly GCA_031368515.1 of Chloroflexota bacterium. Classification (GTDB taxonomy): domain Bacteria; phylum Chloroflexota; class Anaerolineae; order J036; family Brachytrichaceae; genus CANJQH01. The sequence goes on along the minus strand of JANMNW010000612.1, from coordinate 5,892 downwards.
ATTCAGCGGATTTGCTCGGCGCCGGCACAGGTCGCGCGCTGCTGATCTTTCCGCAAGGGACGATCGCCGCCAACGACGCGCGGCCGCTGTCGTTTTTTGCCGGCATCGGGCATATCGCGCGCAACACTGCGCGCAAGACCGGCGTTTGCGCCATGGTGCCGCTGGCCCTGCGCTACGAATTTATCGGCGAACAAAAGCCGGAGGCGTTTATCAGCGCCGGCCCGCCGATGCTCGTCGAGGCAAGCGCGCAGCCCAAATCCGTTGCCGCTGAAGCTGAGGCCGCCTTGACGCGCGAGCTGGATCAGTTGCGCGCAGATGTCGCGGCCTATCGCTTCGACTCGTTTGACGATGTGTTAACCGGCATGCCCAGCATCAACCGAATCTGGGACCGCATGCGCGGCAAAGCGCAAATCCGACGGGTGGGGGGTGGCGAGTAAAGAGGGCATCTCTTGAAGAGATGCCCTCTTCTGAGGGTTTCTGGAGACTCATGAAAATCGAAGTCCTACCCTTTGCGCCTGAACGACGCGCCGATTTCTATGCCGTGCATTCAGACGCGCACGGCTGCGGCTGGTGCAATTGTGTGGCGTGGTGGACGCCAACTTGGGACAGCTGGGCTGACCGCAGCGCGGCAGACAACCGCGCCCTGCGCGAGAGCCTGCTTGCGCAAGATCAATATGACGGTTATCTGCTGTATGTTGACGATGCGCCCGCCGGCTGGTGTCAGACCGGCCCGCGCGACAGACTGACAAAGCTTGCGGCCGCGCACGATCTTGCGCGCGACCCGGCGGCATGGGCGGTGAGTTGCTTATTGATCGCGCCTGCCTGGCGTGGCCGTGGACTGGCGCGCGCGTTGCTCACGGGAGTGATCGACGATCTGCGAGGGCGCGGCGTTCAGCGCGTGGAAGCCTTTCCGCGACGCGGTGATGCTTTGCCCGCCGAGGAGGTTTGGACCGGACCCGAACGGCTGTTTTTGGCGCTGGGTTTTTTGCCGGAGCGGGTGGGCGAACGGCGCACGGTGATGGCGCTACGGCTGTAATTGGCCAGCCACCAGGCATGCAGCTCGTCGCACACGGCATCGGGCAGCGCTTGCGCGGTGAAGCCTAAAGTGCGCGCCAGCACGCACGCGCGCGCGCTGTCTTCGACCGCAATGGCTGTGGCATAGGCGCGTTTTAGCGTGGGCCCGCAGGTGACCAATCCATGCTGGCCCATGACGGCGGCGCTGCCCTGACCCAGCACGCTGAGCATCAAATCGGCAAAGGCTTGTGTGCCGGATGGCAGCATCGGCGCGCATGGCACCGCCCGGCCGACGCATGCGGCGGCTTCGGCCAGCACGATCGGAATCGGCTGCAGCGCGGCGGCGAAGCCCGAGACGTGCGGCGCGTGGCAATGCACAACCGCGCTGACATCCGGCCGCGCGCGCAGGATGGTGGTGTGCAGCGGCGTTTCAATCGTCGGCTTCCAGCGGCCTTCGACGACACGGCCCTGCAAATCGACAACGACGATATCGGCCGGGGACATGCTGGCGTAATCGGCGGCCGAAGGCGTGATGGCAATCACACCGGAAGCGCGATCGATGGCACTGATATTGCCTTGCGAGCCGTGAGCCAGGTGATCGGCGGCCATCTGTTTGGCATAGTCAAAAATCTCGCGTTTGAGCTGGGTGAGGGACGACATTTCCCTGATTATGTCGGCGATTCAAAGTGCGAGGCTGAGATGCGGGTTCAGGTGCCGTATCGTGTTCTTGGTCGATATCGATTTCGGAGACGGAAACGGAAATGGCAATGGCTGCCATCACACAGTTTCGAGTTTAGCCTTCTTGGCCACCCCGCCCGAGGCAAAATCGCGTATAATTCTGGGCCCTTGGCGTCAGACATGTCTGCGCCGGGACAATCAACTCTCACCCCGCGGCGGCAGTTCTCTCGTGTGAACGCCGATCCGCAGGGTCATCAAAGAAGGGAAAATATGTACGCAGTCGTAGTAGTGGGCGGGCGCCAGTATCGCGTCTCGCCAGGCGACGAGGTATTCGTCGAAAAATTGGAAGCGGAAGCGGGCAGCGAGCTAAAGCTGCCGGTATTGCTGCTGGCCGATGACAGCGGCGTGACCGTGGGCAAGCCCCTGGTGGCTGGCCGCGAGATCACCGCGCAGGTGGTTGGCGATCAGAAAGGCGAAAAGCTGGTGACATTCAAATATCACCCCAAGAAGCGCTATCGCAAGAAAACCGGCCATCGCCAGAATTACACCAAACTTAAGATTGTCGGCTGAACTCTAGACGCGGAGAATTTACGATGGCACACAAGAAAGGCGGCGGCTCCAGCACCAACGGCCGCGATAGCACCGCACAACGATTGGGCGTGAAGCTCTTTGGCGGACAGAAAGTCCGCTCCGGAAACATCATCGTGCGCCAGCGCGGCACGCGCATTCGCGCGGGCGAGGGCGTGGGCATGGGCAAGGATCACACCCTCTTTGCGATGGCCGATGGCGTGGTGACGTTTGACACGTTGCCCACCGGGCGCAAGATCGTCAGCATTTCGGCTGCGGCCGATGCTGCGGCTGTGAAAGGAGAATAGCGCGATGAAGAAGGATATTCATCCCAAATACTACGAAGAGTGCAAGGTCTATGTCGGCGGCGAATTCGTCGGCACGGTCGGCAGCACCAGGCCGGAAATGAAGCTTGACGTGTGGAGCGGCACGCATCCGTTTTATACCGGCCAGCAGCGCTTGATCGATACCGAGGGCCAGGTCGATCGCTTTCAGAAGCGCCTGGTGCGCAAGGCTGCGGATTTGACGGACAAGACCGTCAAGGCCGCCAAGCGCCGGGCCAAGCGCCAGATCGCCGAAGTGCTCGACGACGACGAGCCTGTGGCGACCGATTCCGCCGCAACCAGCGCCGCCGCGGACGAATAGCCCGTTCATCTGCAGCAAACACACCCGCCGTGCGGTATTTCACGGCGGGTGTTTGTTTTTCCGGTCTGACCTGCCCGTTTTCAGCGTGTTGCGCAAAACGGGCGGTAAATGGTGAGAAATATGCCGCGCAGACCTTTTTATGCTGTGCGGCGTGAAGGCTTGCCGCGGGCTTGTCCGGCGGCATCAAGGAGCGACAACGTTATGCAACTCAAGCATCTGGGACAACCTTCGTTTGCGCCAACCAAGGAGTTGGACACTTTTGAAGCGCCGGTGGGCGTGGGTGTGGTCACGTTTACGACGCGCGAACTCACGGCCTTCTGCCCGGTGACGCATCAGCCGGACTACTACCACCTCACAATTTCATATCAGCCCGACAAAAAATGCGTCGAGAGCAAGAGTTTGAAGCTGTATGTGATGACCTTTCGCGACAGCGCGGCGTTTGCGGAGGCGCTGAGCGTGGAGATCATGAACGACATCATGAACGCGACGCAGGCCAGGCACGTGCGCGTGGAGCTTGTGCAGCAAGTGCGCGGCGGCCTCGAGCTCAAGGTTGTGTCCGAACGCTCACACTAAGCGGCCCCGCACGCCGACGGGTCCTTCGCCTTTGACTTGATGCGCGCAACGCGCACCTATTTCCCGTTTTAAGCTGTCGCGCATGGCGCGCGGCATGTTGATTAAACCGCCGCGCCGCCGGTTGATCCGAGCAATGGGCAGCGCGCGGTCAATTGGAGGCTGAACGTGAACAGAATCAGGACTGAAGGCTTTATTTTTCTTGCGCTTTTTATTGGCACGATCTTGCTGGCCAACTGGTTGATCGGCAATGTGGGCACGGTGTGCCCGCCCAATTCGCCGTGTCTGATTCCGGTGTGGCCGGGCATCATGGCGCCTTCCGGGGTATTGGCAATCGGCATCGGTTTCACGCTGCGCGATCTGGTGCAGCGCCGGCTGGGTTTGGCCTGGACCTTTGGCGGCATCGCCATCGGCGCGCTGCTTTCGTCGTTGCTGTCGCCGGCTCTGGCGCTGGCCAGCGGCGCGGCATTTCTGCTGTCAGAGCTGCTGGACCTGTTTGTCTACACGCCGCTGCAGCAGAAGAACCTGTATGCCGCTGTGATTGCGTCAAACATCGTTGGTCTGATCGTCGACAGCGCCGTGTTTCTGATGCTGGCGTTTGGCTCGCTGGCCTTTATCGAGGGGCAAATCATCGGCAAGCTTTGGATGACCCTGCTGGCGCTGCCCGTGTTGCGCTGGATACGCATGCGCGATGCGCGGCGCGGATTGGTGACCAACGCAGCGGGCATGGCGGTGCCCGCCGTAGCATCGGCTGTTGCCGCAACAGCGCCGGCGGTCAATATCGACTCGATGCTGGAGTCGTAGCTGCGCGACGCGTTACTGGGTGTGGGCCGGCGAAGTCCTTGATAGCCGGCCCACACATGAAGCGGCCGGTCTAGATCTCCAGCGGCGCCAGACCGCGCAGCCGCAGCGGTTGCACGCGAATGACCGTGCTGAACATGTCTGAATAGCGCTCGATGGTGAGGTTGATCTGTCGAATGCCCTCTGCGTATTTGTCGACATAGTCGGGCATGTCGCGCACGGCCGCCGCTGTCCGGTCGATCCATGCGCGGCCGAGCAACACTTGCACATCCTCGCCGCCCGGTCCAGCGTCAAAGTTCAGCGACACGTTGGGGTTCGCTTCGATGTGGCGCAACTTCCAGGCGGTGGGCTCGGAGACGATGGTGAACAGCGACCCATCCCAAGCGAACCACACTGGACGCGGTTGCGGCACGCCGCCGGCGTTGACTGTCGTCAGCCAGATGACTTGCTCGCTTGCAATGCGCGCCAGTGCGCGCCGGCCGGTCTGGTCGTCCCAGTTGATTGCGTGGCTCATTACTCAAGCCTCCCCGGTTGCGACGATGCGCGTGCCGTCGGCGATCCATTCGCTCCACGAGCCGACATACAAGCGCGGCAGGCCGCGGCCAATGTGCGCGTGCGCCAGCAGGTTTTGCGTTGCTGAAACGCCCGAGCCGCAATAGAACACGGTGCGTTCGGGCGGCGTGTCGCCGGCCAGGCGGGAAAAGCGCGCGGCGAGTGCGTCCGCGGGTTTGAGCACGCCCGTGCCGTCGATGTTCTCGCTGAACGGCGCCGAGATCGCGCCGGGGATATGCCCGGCGACCGGGTCGATGGTCTCGTTTTCACCGCGAAATCGATCGGCCGCGCGCGAATCGAGCAGGGCATAGGCCGGATCGCCGGCGATGCGCGCGACTTCCGCAGCCGAGAGCAACAGGCTGTCGTCATAGGCGGCGACGAATGCACCCGGCGCGTTGCGCCGCTCGACAGATTCGATCGGCAGGCCGAGCGATGTCCAGCGCGTGAAGCCGCCGTCGATCACTGCGGCGGCGGCGTGGCCGGCCCATTTCAGCATCCACCACAAGCGGCCGGCGGCCGATTGACCGGCTTGATAGTCGTATGCCACAACCTGCGATTGATTCGAGATGCCAAGGCGGCGAATCGTCTGTTCCCAGGCGGTTTTTTCTGGCAAAGGATGGCGGCCGGTGATGCCTTTGACGTGCGCGCCCGACAAATCCGGGTGCATGCTGGCAAAGGCTGCGCCGCGGACATGCGATTGCGCGTAATCGCGGCGGCCCTGCTGCGCATCAGCCAGGACATAGCGGCAGTCGATAAACACCCAACGCGGGTCGTCCAAATGACGGGCAGCGTCTTCACACGAGATGTAGGCCTCGTAAGTCATGGCTGGATTATCGGTCAGATGAAGCTGACACTTCCTTTCAGTTTTGACCGTGGAGCCCACCTTGAGGTGGACTACACCTATAGTTGGGCTCCACGGTCGGCGGGGCTGACACACAACTGCCATCGTTCATGGATATCATCGCTGGCATGGCCGCAAGCATGCGCATTCTGATCGTGGATGACGAACCCGCCGTCGTCGATCTGATCGACTACAACCTGACTCGCCAGGGTTTTCAAACTGCG
>JANMNW010000566.1:0-2622 GCA_031368515.1 Chloroflexota bacterium | reverse complement strand
GTATTCGGTGTTTCCATCGGTCAGATCAGCTTGCACAACAACACCATTTTTGCTTCCTTCCTGGTAACCGGCAGAGTTTCCTGGCTGTACTACGCCGATCGCCTGATGGAATTTCCGACTGGCCTGCTAGGCGTGGCGCTCGGCACGATCCTGTTGCCAAGCCTGACACGTAGCGTCGCCGACAAGACCATCGACGAGTATTCGAAACTGCTCGACTGGGGACTGCGGCTGACTTTCATGCTGGCTTTGCCGTGCGCGCTGGCGCTGGCTTTACTTGCCGTGCCGCTGATCTCGACGCTGTTTCATCACGGCGCATTCGGAGTGGAGGACGTGTTGATGACGCGCAATGCATTAGTAGCTTACAGCATAGGCCTGCTCGGATTGATCCTGGTCAAGGTGCTCGCCCCCGGGTTTTATGCCAAGCAGAACATCCGCACGCCCGTCAAGATTGCGTTGATCACGCTCGTGGCCACCCAGTTGATGAATCTGGTCTTCATCTGGCAGTTGCGGCATGCCGGTCTGGCTTTGGCTATTTCGTTAGGAGCATGCCTCAACGCAGGATTGCTCTACTACAAGCTGCGCCAGCACGAAATCTTTCAACCTCGACCCGGCTGGAGGGTGTTTCTGGCCAAGGTCGCAGTGGCATTGACGGTGATGAGCGCCGCTCTGTGGTGGGCGATGGGGGAGGATTCCGCGTGGCTAACCGCCGGCGTCTGGTGGCGGATCGGGCGGCTCTCAATGCTCGTAGCCCTCGGTGTTGCGACTTATTTCGGCAGCCTCTGGGTGCTTGGCCTCCGGCTGAATCATTTCGCCAAGCGGACTTTGTAAGCTCTCACCCGCTGCAGGCGCGCAACAAGGTGGACAGATCCGATGCGGCCGCGGCGTGAAATACCAGTCCTGATCCCGATACGCTGCCCTTCCCAAAAAAAAGCCCCCGATTCTCATCGGGGGCCAAACACGCTGATCACAAAATCGCAGAGCGATTATTTCTTGGGCTTATCGCTGCCGTTCTGCCCGTTATTTCCTTTGTTGTCGTTCTTCCCACCGTGCTTGAAGCTGCGCTTCTCCGTCGGTACCGAGAAAATCTTCAGCGCACCGCTACCTTCGATTTGTTCACCTGACTTGGTCCTGCCTTTCAGCACCCCATTCAGATCGCCGGTCTGGAAATTGGCAATATCCGGCTTGAAGTAGCAGACCATATCGGTGCGGCCGTCACGGTTGATGTCTTTGCCTTTCTTGTGGCAGCGGAACAGGCTCTGCTCATCACCGGTCGCGCCGAATGTCAGGGAGTTTGGATCCACTGTCGTTGCGTCAAAGTCGTCCATCGACAGGATGGCCACTGAGATCGGGTCCTTGCCCTTTCGTTTTTCCAGGCCTTTCTCATCCTGCTGCCAGTGCATGACCTCGATTGGCACGTGTCTAGCCGTCGGCGAGGGCGTCGAAGGAGGTGTCGGCGCAGGCGTCGCATTGGGATTCAGGACGCCGCTGATGACGAGCTCATAGTCGCCGCCGGCAGAAGGTATGCCGATATACGGGGAAATACCGCCCTGGTCCCAATAGTGGGGAAATCCGCTGACTGCGACTACGTACGTTCCGGTTGCTGACAATGTCACGTTATTAATGAATGCGTCCGCGACCGGGCAGTTTGCTTCGCCCTGACCCAGCAGATTGCCAATGGCATCATAGAGGCCGACGATACTGCTAAAACCATTACACGCACCGGTCGCATCGGCCTTCATCGCGCCGACTATCGTGATCGAGGGCGTATCTCCCTGGGTTGCATCGAAGGTGAAGAAATCGACGTCGGTGGTGTAATCTCCGCCGATTTGGCCAATTACCGCTGAAATGCTAAGACCCTCGGACGGTACGGGCGTTGGCTGAGCGCTGGAATTGGAATCATTCGGCTCGACCTCGGTGATTGCCGCCGTGGCGGCAAAACCAGAAGACCCAAGCAGACAAACGAGTAAACCGCGCACTAACGGCTTAGCCATACGCCGCTGCATCTCGGTATTCATGATCACTTTCTCCTGTTAGGAAGCATTGATTCAGGTACTGGTGTAACACCAATGGAATACGCAATGTCTGTACCCAAACACGAGTCAACGAGATGCCGCTGGGAGCGCTTCTTTATTGGCTATTTCTTCAGATAGTTACGGCGACTGACGATCGTCGCACAGCAGGGTTCCGGTTATTTGAATGCCAAATAACGCCTGGCACGCGTGATTTACGTCATGGGTCGAATTACGTCCGGAGTGACGCAAAACGGTAGTCGCTCGCCAATGCGGGAAAGAACATCAACCTTTGCTGTGCATCGCGTCGTCGACGACCTGGCGGGTGAGGTGGGGTGCGAACATTTCGATGAAGTCGTAGGTATAACCGCGCAGATAGCTGTTCTTGCGGATGCCGATGCGCGTGGTGCTTGGTTCGAACAAATGGCTGGCGTCGATGGCGCGTACATGCGTGTCCCGTTTCGGATCGTAAGCCATCATCGCAACGATGCCCTCGCCCAGGCCGAGTTCCACGTAAGTCTTGATGACATCGGCGTCGATTGCCGTCAGCACGACGTTCGGGGTTAACCCCTTGTCGGCATATGCCTGATTGATCTTCGACCTGCCGGTGAAT
>JANMNW010000553.1:0-14730 GCA_031368515.1 Chloroflexota bacterium | reverse complement strand
GGGCTGGTATCCAAACACCGGCCCCGCCACGCCCCCCGCGGGGTGGCGCCCTGGCGCCAGGTTAACCGCGCCGGTGTACGTCCCGCCGCAGCCTACGGGCGGGGTTGTCGCGGTCCCACCCGCCCCCTTCGACTGCGGCGGCACTTACACCTGCGCTTTAAACATGGCGCCGGGCCGCCTCCGCTCTGGGTGCTTGGCTGTGCCGGAGTTTGAATACCTGCCCATTGACAGAGTTACAAAATTCTGAGGCACCCCCGCGTGGCCGTGGCCGTTTTCCACGGCAGGTGGCCGTATAATCAGATCGTCTTTTGGGGATGACAGGCTTCGACGGATGCGGTCTATTCTCAGTGGCGAGCCGAGAAGCGACTCTCGTAAAAAAGTGCAAAGCACGTAAGTGCGAAGATCAACTGGAATGCTGTTCCGGTCGCCGCGTAAGCGATGACTGAATAGCACCGCGGCTAGTTCCGCGGCGTCGCCCAGCCCCTCGCGTTGGTGGGGGCTGGGCCGGCGTGATAATGCCAACGGACGTTTCGCAAAGGTTCGTATGCGGGAAGACGTCGGCTGATCAGCCAACTCAACGAGCTGGCGTTGCGAATAGCCGGTTGTCGGGCGTGCGCAACGCGAGATCAAAACGATAGCTACGCTCGTAGTCATTGGGTGTTGGCCCATTTCGGACCCGGGTTCGATTCCCGGCATCTCCACTTTTGCGGTGGGCGGTTGGTGGTGGGCAGTAAGCGGTATGCGGTGGACAGTGGGCGGAAGCTGCCGATCACCTGACCTGCTACCGCTCACTACATACCGCTAACCGCCCACCCCGCATACCGCTCGCCCACCACCCTCAAGACGCTGGTTCAGCCGGTGGATCTGGCGGCGGCTCGGGCGGGCCAGGCTCGGGTTCTGGTGGATTGCCCGGCGCTGGCGGCGGCTCAGGCGGCGCTGGTCCTTTCTCCGGCTCAGGCTTCTTGTCCTCGTCGCGCTTTTCGTCGTCCTTGCCGCGCCTGCGCCCATCCATCTTTTCGTTGATCTCGCGCAACGCCGCATCCACCATGGCAAAAAACGTCCCGGGCGGAAACTTGGCGTCATCCAGCCGCCGGCCGGGCGGCATGCCAAAAAACAGCTCGATCAAGTCATCGACGTGCGAGGCCGAGTACAGATGAAAGCGGCCATCCCGCACGGCGGCCACCACATCCTCGCGCAGCATCAAATCGTCGACGTTGGCTTTCGGCACGACAGCGCCTTGCAGCCCGGTCAACCCGCGCGCGGCGCACACGTCAAAGAAGCCTTCGATCTTGGTGTTGGCCCCGCCGATCGGGCGCACAAAGCCGAACTGATCCAGCGTGCCGGTGACGGCCAGCGACTGCGGAATGGGATGGCCGGAAATGGCCGACAACATTGCCAGCAAGATTGCGCATGAAGCGCTGTCGCCTTCGTGATGGCTCAGGCTTTGCTCGAACGTCACATTGGCTGACAAGCTCATCGGCTGCTCGGTCGCAAAAATGCCGCTCAGGAAGCTGTCGATCAGCGCGATTCCCTTGTTGTGCGAGGCGTCGGTGTAATTCACCGCCCGGTCGACATCGTTGATGCCGCCGCGCGTGACAAAGCTGCGCGCGGTGATGCGCGCGGGTTTGCCGAATTCATACTCGCCCAGATCGATCACCGACATGCCGTTGATCTGGCCCACTTCCTCGCCGTCGGTTTCGATGAAGTAGCCGCCGCGCAGCATGTACTCGCGCGTGTCGTCCTCATAGCGGTTCAGCCGGGTGCGGCGCTCGTCGATGGCCTGGCGGAGATCGTCGCGCGTCACTATGATCCGGCCATTACGGCGCGCCCAAAACGCACCTTCGCGCGCGACGTCGGCCAGATAGCCAAATCGCGTGCTCAGCTTGCGCTGGTCGTCGGCCATGCGCGAGCCATATTCGACCAGCCATGCCACCGCTCCGCGGTCAAACGCCGGCAGTCCTTCCTCGGCCGCGCGCGCGCGCAAAAAACGGCCATACGATTGCTCGTTCTCCAGCGTGCGCTCCATCTGGCCCACAAACTCGGCTTTGACCTTGAACAGATCGCGAAAGGCTTCGTCGCGCGAGTTTGATTCCCAGTATGTGCCTCCGCTGCCGTGCAGCACCACCTTGACATGCAGTGGGATCGGCTGCGGCTCCAGCGTCGGCGCGCCGATCAAATAGCCTTCGTTGGGCTCCTCGATACGCACCACGCCGCGCTTCAACGCGCGCTTGAGCGCGGAAAACGCGTGTTCGGCGTCCAGCAGCTCGCGCGCGCTCAGCACCAGATAGCCGCCGTTGGCGCGATGCAGCGCGCCCGGCCGCAGCATCATGTGATCGACCGAGTTGGCGGCCATTACCGGGTTGTTCGAGATCGTCAGGGTGCGATCAATGCGGCCAATCAGGTTGTAATAGGTCGGGTTTTCTTCCACAATCACCGGCGCGCCGCACGCCTGGCCGTTCGCGTCGGTGGCGCAGTTGTCCACAAACACGTTGACGCGATAGCGATTGAGAAACAGCATCAGCTGGGTGGGATCATGCGCCTCTTCGCGCGGCTTGAAATAGCCCACGTTTGAAACCAGATCGCGCTTCAGCGCGCCCAGATGCGCGCGCAGCGCCTCGCGTCCTGCAGGCTCCACCAGCTCGCTTTCAAGCGCCAGCACATCCTGCACAAGCACGCCCACCACCGACTCGGCCACATGAGCGTCAAGCGCTTCCAGCTGCGCACGCGAGCGTTTTTCAGCCTCGCGCACATGCCGCAGCGAATCGTCCAGCTTATCGCTGATGGTTCGCCGTGCTGCGGCCAGCTCGGCCGTGATGGGCGCGTCTGGCACGGCCGGAATCACATCCAGCCCTGTCGCGGTACGCGCCAGGCTCAGCCCGAGCGCCTGCGCTTCGGACTGCAATGCGGTCATCGCGGCCTCGTGGCGGTTCTGCAGCTCGTTTGTGATCGCATCCGTGGCCTCGTCATACTGATCGGTCTCAAACGCTTGCGGCAAATTGCCGCCAGCCTGCTCGATCAAGCTTTCCAGCAAATCGCGCAGCTTGACGGCGGCGCCGGGCTTCAAACGCAAAGCGATCGGCGCGCGCGCGTTGGCAAAATTGTGCACATACACAAAATCGCTGGCTTCGGCCATGCCGCCGGCGCTGGCGCGCACGGTGCGCAAGATCGACGACATGCGCCCGGTGCCGTTTGGCCCGACCACAAACACGTTGTAGCCTTCAGCGTTGATATTGATGCCAAAATCGAGCGCCCGCTCCGCGCGCGGCTGGCCGAGAATCTCATCTGCATAGGGCAGCTCCGCAGTCGTTTCGAAATTCAACGACTGCGGGTCGCACACCCGGCGCACCTGTTCGGCGCTCAGTTTTGTTATGGCCATACGTACAAAAATCAGCGGGCGGCAGGCAATATGCGCCCTTTGCCGCCCGCTTGATAACTATCAACTTAGGAGCGCGGCAGGTTGATCGGCATCAGGACGTGCAAAAAGTCGTCGTCGCCAACAGCGCGCACGATGCCGGCGCTGCGCGGCGTGGTCGTTTCCAGCGCCACCTGCGGCATGTCGACCGCCGCCAAGGCATCGATCAGGTATTTGACGTTGAAGCCGATTTCGATCGCGCCGCCATGCACGCTGGCTTCCAACTCGCTTTGATTGTCGCCCGTCTCATCGGCGCGCGCGGTCACGGTCAGCTTGCCGGGGTCCAGGTCTTCGCCTGGCTTGATGCTGATGCGCACGGTGTCGAGCGAATCGCGCGCAAAGATGCCGGCCTGGCGGCAGGCTTTAAGCAAATCGGCTGTGTTCAACAGCGTGCGCGTGGTATGGCTCTTGGGGATGATGTGCTCGTAACTGGGAAACTTTTGATCGATCAGCTGCGCCACCACATCGACATTGCTCAGGTGAAAGAGCACCTGGCCATGCGACGGCGTCACGCTGATCGCAATCGGCTCGTCCTGGTCGCCCATCACGCGGCCCACTTCGGCGATGGCCTTGGCCGGAATCAAGATCGTCTTGGCTTCTGCCACAGGCTCTTTGAGCTTGCCCTTGCGCACGCTCAGCCGAAAGCCGTCGGTGGCGGCCATGGTGATGGTGTCGCCTTCCAGCTTGGTCAGCACGCCGGTCATCGTCGGCCGGCTTTCATCGGTGGAAGCCGCAAAAACAACTTGGGCGATCAGCTTCTTCAGCACGTGTGGATCGACAAATGCGGCATTTCCCGGCGCAAAGGTCGGGATGATCGGAAATTCGGCCGAGTCCATGCCCTTGATGTTGGCGTCAGTTTTGCCGCTTTGCACGCGCATGGATTGTGTGCGCACATTGATGTCGAGATCGACCTTGTCGGCGTTGAGCAAGTTGACCAGGTCTGAAAATGTGCGCGCGGGAATGGTGACCGCGCCGTCGCTTTCCACTTTCGCGCCGATCCAGCAGCTCACACCCAGCTCAAGGTTGGTGGCCGCGATCTTCAAGCGGCCGTTATCGGTGGCCAGCAGCACGTGCGTCAAGACGGGCAAGGTCGCCGTGCGCGGCGCAACTGCACGGCTAACGATGTTCAGTCCCTTGGCGAGGTTCTCCTGAAGGCATGAAACTTTCATCGAGCTTCCTTTGTGTTATGTAGTTTGGATTGGCGCGAGCGTCGATGCACGCGGACGCGGATTATAGGCTGTATGGCAAACAATGGGCGAATTGGGCATTTGCCAGTGGGGCGGATGCAGGTACAGGCGGCAAATCGGCGCATTCACGGCCTTCGCGAAGGAAAAAATAAAACATCCCGGCCATGAGCCAGGATGTTTACACCGTCAAGCGGCGAAATTACTTCTTGTCTTCCAAAAGGTCCTTGGCGAAGGCCTTGGCCAAGAAGTAGGCGACCAGCATGATTACGACAAATGTGATCAGCGAGGAGAGGAACGCGCCAATTTTGATCGCGTTCTTTTCGCTCAACGGAATCATGACATTTCCAAAATCGATACCGCCTGTCGCGATGCCGATGATCGGGTTGATCAGGTTCTCGACAATGGAGTTCACCAGAGCTGTGGCAGCGCCGCCGATGATGATACCGATCGCCAGCGCAATCGCGTTGGTCTTGGTAAGAAACTTCTTAAATCCTTCCATAATTCGTATTTCTCCTTCAATCTATCCGAAACAATTAACAATGCGTGTCTGGGCTTTGACACAATGTTGCATTGTGAGACGTAGCTGATAAATGCGCAAGGCAAACAGCTGCTTTTTCGCATTTCCTACACTTTAGGCGAGCTTCGCTTGCGGATCGGCAGCTTGCATCTCAGTCGTTGGCCAGCGCGTCTTTGGGCGTGGCTGAGATCGGCAGGCCAAAATAGGCCTCAATCAGCTGCCGCACCATCGGGCCGGCCTGGCCCGATCCTTGCCCGGCGTTTTCGAGCAACACTGTCACGGCTATTTCAGGCGCATCGGCTGGCGCATAGGCCGTAAACCAGGCGAACGGCAGCACATTGCCAGGCGCTTGTGCCGTGCCGCTCTTGCCTGCCACCACCAACTTGCGGGATTTCTTGCGCTGTGCGGGTGTCAGATCCTTTCCGGCAGTCCACTTGCCATTGACCTGGTAATAATCAAATGTGGTGAAACGGTAGGTTGTCGTCCCGATGCGCGCATTGGTCGTCACGCCAACCATCGCCGCCTGCATCGCTTCCAAATTGGCGGGCGAGAGCGGCAGCGACGGCGCCTCGGTCAGCGGCTGAGCCGGTGAGCCAATCACGGTCGGGCGCACCAGGCGCCCGCCATTGGCGATTGCCGCCGTCATGCGGCAGATCTGCAGCGGCGTAGCCAGCATGTAGCCCTGCCCCACGGCCATGTTTACCGTGTCGCCGGGCCACCATGCTTCGCCAAATGTCTGCTTCTTGTATTCCGGGTTGGGCACCACGCCGCCCAATTCGCCGGCCAGCTCAATGCCGGTCGGCTCGCCAAAGCCAAAGCGCCGCGCATAGTCGCCCAACAACGACGAGCCGCGCTCCTCCAGCAGCCTGCCCACCTCATAAAACACGATATTGCACGACGCCGTTAGACCGTTCTGCAACGTAATGCGTCCGTGACCGCCGCTACGCCAGCAGGTCTTGCGGAAGTCGGCGCCGTAGCCGGTCCAGAAACCTGGATCCGAAAACACAGTGTTCATCTCAGCCACGCCCTCGCCTAGACCGGCGGCCATGGTGACCATCTTGAACGTCGAGCCAGGCGGATACAAGCCTTGCGTGGCGCGGTTGAGCAACGCGCCGGAGCGCACATCCTCGTTGGCGATGTTGGTTGGGTCATAGGTCGGCCAGCTGGCCATGGCCAGCACACCGCCATCGTTTACGCGCATGACGATGGCCGCACCGCGCCTTTGCGTGAGCCGCTCTTGTGCTGAAAGCTGCAACGTCGGGCTGATCGTCAAGGTGACGTCGTCGCCGCGTTTGGCCGGCCGCTCAACCAGCGTGCGCAAAACGCCGCCGCCCGCCACGCGCAAGACTATCTCCGGCGTGCCGGCCAGAATGGCTTCGGCGCCCGCCTCCACGCCGCTGATGCCAACGCGTTCATCGCCGTTGTATCCGAGAGCCTTGTAGCGTTCCAGCGCTTCGGGCGTGATTGCGCCGACAATGCCCACCACATGCGGCGCGAGATCCGGCCGGTATACGACGCGCACGTAGGCCGGCGTGGCGATGATGGCCGGAAACGGTTGCAGCAGATCGCTGTTGTCCTCAACTGTTTCTACCTCGAGATCGGCGATTGGCACATACCAGTCGGGCGGCGCATCCATGTACTTGCGTCGAATGGCCTCGCTATCCAGCCCAGTCAAGCGCGCCAGAACCGCCAGCATGGCCCGCTCATCATCGGCATTTTTGATCAGGCTGCGTTGCACGCCCAGCGTGGTGCGTTGCGAAGGCCCGGAGAGCAGCGTGCCGTCAGAAGCAAACACCGACGCGCGCTCCAGCCGCTGCAGTTCGATCACCAGTTTGCCATCGGCAAAGCCAGGCGCCACGGCATTGCGCGACCAGCGCACCCGCCACGAGCCGCCTTCGAGCGCAAGCTGCAGCGTGCTGGTGACTTCAAACGTGCCGAGCAGCGGGCTCTGCCAAACCGACACCAGCGCCGCCGATGCGCCATCGACGCCCTGGGGAATCAGCCCGCCGCGCAACTGGCCGGTGATGGTCAGCGTGCGACCGTCGCGCAACGCCTCATCATAGGCGGCTTGCAGCAGCGCCACGGTTGGCGCGTCAGCCTGCGCCCGCGCGTCAAACAACGCGTGCGCCACAGCGAAATCGCGCCGGTTGATCGCGTCGACAAACGTGATGGCGGTTTGGGCCGCGCCAGCCAGTCCGGCCGGGGTTGTGGCGGTCACGGAAGCGGTGCTGGTTGCGTCGGGCTCAGATGGGCCGGGCTGCGCAGACGCGCACGCGACCAGCAAACACATGCCCACGGCCAGTCCGGAGAAACGGCGCTTCACGCCAGGATTGTAGCAATCACGCCTTGGCGGCTACCCCGGCCACACAAAGTCGTTCAGATGCGCTTTAATCATGGCCTACAAGCGAGGACCACTTTGACACAAAACAACACACATCAAAAGAGCTTTTGGCGAACCGAAATTGCCGACATCATGTTGATGCTCGGCTTTGTCGGCATCGTGCAGCTGCTGTCGCCCGTGCTGAGCAGCGGGCTTCCTGACTGGGCCCAACTGCCGCTCGGCATCGCGCTGGCAGTGATACCGGCCATTCTCTGGCTGTCGATTTTCCACGCGCAGGACCGGGCCGAACCCGAGCCGCGCCATTTTGTCGTCGGCGTGGCCGTGCTGTCCGGCTTGCTGGCCGCAGCCATCGGCCAGCCGCTGCTCAACGGTTTCTTTCGGATCGAATCGTGGATCCATCACGATTCATTGACCGAGCTGCTGGGTTCAATCCTGGTGGTCGGGGTGCTGCAGGAGCTGCTCAAATTCGCGGCTGTGCGCTTTAGCATCTGGCATTCCAACGAATTTGACCAGCGCATCGACGGCGTGCTGTATGGCACCGCCGCCGGCGTCGGCTACGCAACATTGCTCAACCTGAGCGCGGTGCTGGCCAGCGACGGTTTCGCTGACATCGGCGCGGGCGTAGTGCGCATCGTCATCACATCGCTGGCCCATGGCGCGGTGGGCGGTCTGATCGGCTACTTTTTGTCGCGGGCGCGCTTCGATCGCGAGCCAGTGTGGTGGCTGCCGCTGGGCGTGCTGCTGGCTGCGCTGATCAACGGCGTTTTTTCGTGGTTGCGCGGCGCGATCAGCCAGGGCGCGCTCACGCTGAACAGCGATTCGGCCACTGCCGGCTACAACGCAGTGCCGGCGCTTGCACTTAGCGCGGTGGTGGCCGCGGGGTTGTTTGCGCTGGTTTTTGGGCTGATGCGGCGCGGCAACTCGCGAGAGGCGGCGAAACACGTCAACCAGCATGACACCGCAACGGCTCTGATCACATTGGTGATCGCCGCCCTTGCGCTGGCCGCCGGCCTGCTCGTGCGCAACAGCGTGGAGTCGCGGGTGAAATCCTATGCACACGCGTCCGGTGTGAAGATCGCCTACCCGGACAGCTGGCGGCTGGACACACGACTGGCTGAAGATGGCATTCTGCGCGCACGTGATCCTCAGTCGAACGGCTATCCCACCACGCTGGAATTGCGCTGGGTGGCCATCGATCCGGCGCTGGACGACAAAGCTGCTGTGGCCAATGTGTCGAGCAGCCTGGCGATCAACCGCGCGCGCGATGAAGCGGCCTTCAAAGCGTTCGACCTGAGCATGGGTGGCGCAAACGGCATAACGGCCGCCGGCACCTATGTGTTCGTCGCCAACACGGGCGGCGCGCTGCAAGAGAGCATCCCATCCGTTGTGCTGGGCGAGGACCGCTATGTGCGGCGCGGTGACAAAGTATTCGTGTTCAGCTTGCACAGCACCGACGCCAACCGCGCGGTGGCGCAGGCGCAATTTGAGCGATTCATCAGCGCAGCGGCGCTGCTATAGGGGCATCATGAAAATTAAACAAACCATCATCGCCGCGGCCGTGGGGGCGCTTGGGCTGCTGGCCCCGCTGGCCTCCACGCCGGCTGTTGCGCGAAATGCCGGGCTGGATAAGAAAATCATCCAACGCGTCACGCGTGCGTCGGTGCAGCTCGGCCCGGTCGCACTGGTGAAGTCCAAGAGCGGTGAAAGCGAGCTCAAGTTTATGGGCTGGGGCAGCGGCACGCTGTTGCGCGGCGGCTACATCCTGACCAACTACCACGTCACCGATCTCACGCCGATAAAGCAACAGACCAAAGGCAAATCCAACGTTAAAGTGCTTGACGGCCGGCTGGTGGTGATGCTGACCAAGCGCACCGACGAGCCGCCGGTGCCGTCGTATATCGCCGAAGTGATTGCGGACAACGAAGATCTTGACCTTGCGGTGCTGCGCATTCGCTTTGACCTGAGCGGCAACGAGGTCGACCCCGATGAGTTGGATCTGCCCTATATCGGGGTCGGCAACTCCGACAATGTGGAGCTGGGCGACACGCTGAACATATTCGGCTACCCGGGCATCGGCGGCGACACCATCACATTTACCTCCGGCCCAGTCAGCGGATTTGCATCGGAGGGATCGATTGCGCGAGGCTGGATCAAGACCAGCGCCACAATCGCCGGCGGCAATTCCGGCGGCACCGGCGTCAATGACGAAGGCGATCTGATCGGCGTGCCCACGCGCGGCGGCGCGGGCAATACCGAAGACATCGTCGATTGCCGCCCGGTCACCGATACCAATGGCGACGGCAGAGTCGACCGCGACGACACCTGCGTGACCATTGGCGGTTTTATCAACTCATTGCGCGCGATCAACCTGGCCAAGCCGCTGATCCAGCAAGCGCTGGATGGCGGCGGTCAATCAGACACGCCCGTGAAAGGCAGCGGCGACAAACCCGCGCCAGAACCGGCAGATGGCGTCACCATCAGCGGCGTGATCGTCGATGCCGGCACCGGCCGGCCGATCTCCGGCGCGGTGTTTGTGATTCTCAAAGAAGGGCTGACCTGGGAAAACTCGCAGGGCACCGACGACGAAATCTACGATCAGGTCACGACCGATCGCAAAGGCCAGTTCAGCACCAGCGTGCCGCTCGCGCGCGGCAGCACATACAGCATGGGCTGGGTGGCCAAAGGCTACAAACCGGCTCTGGAAGATGATGTCGAAATCGGCGACAAAACTGCCGAGGTCGTCGAAGTCAAACTCAAGCTCCAGAAAAAGTAACCCGTGAGCGCCGTCGCGCGCATCCCGCAGGCGCCGCCCCGGGCACGCGCGGTGCTGCGCGTGGGTGCGCGGGACGGTGCCGGCGGCAATACCGCCCACCGACCGCCGCTTGCGGGCAGGGGGACGATGACCGGCGGGACTGCGATAGGGCAACCATGAACGACAGACCGTTGACGACCGACGATATCGAACGCGGCCTGCGCGCGCTGGGGCTGGGACCCGCCATGCGCGTGATCACGCATTCGTCGTTGCGCAGCTTTGGGCGCGTCGAAGGCGGGGCGCAGACCGTCATCACGGCGCTGATGAATGTGGTCACGCCGGCCGGGTTGTTGCTCTTTCCGAGCTTTAATCATGGCGTGCCGTTTGAAGCAGAGGGTCCGGGCTACTTCGACCCTGGTCAAACACCCACAATCAACGGCGCGATTCCCGATGCGTTCTGGCGCATGCCCGGGGTGCGGCGCAGCCTTGACCCTACCCACCCCATCGCCGCATGGGGCGCGGATGCAGAGCGCTACACCGTCTCGCATCATCAAACCCTGACGATGGGTCTGCAGTCGCCGTTGGGTCTGCTGCTGGCCGACGACGGACATGGCTTGTTGCTCGGCGTCGATTACACGTTCAAAACTTTTCACCACGTCGTCGAAACGGCCCTGCGCGCGCCATGTCTCGGCGCGCGCAGCGAGGCCTATCCCCTGCATCTAACGGGCGATCGCCGCATCATGGGCCGCACCTGGGGGTGGCGCAATGGCTCGTGCCCCATCACCGACGAAAATCGCTATGGCACGCTGATGCGCGAGCGCGGCCTCGATCGCGTCGCAAACATCGGCAATTGCCGGGCCACTTTTTTCAAGCTTAGCGATTGCTTCAGCGTGGTGGCCGACTTGTTGCGCAACGGCCACACAGAATTTCCGCCCTGCCGCGCGTGCGCCATCCGGCCGCACGTGGTTGCGCAAACCGTGCCAACCGATTGGGACGCCCACGCGCAGGTGCCGACGCCCGGCTCGGCATGCTGGACCTATTGACGCCGCATCAGCGGCAGATGCATGCGATAGGACGCAACCGGCGGCGTGATCGGCAGTGTCTGGCTAACATCGGCTGTGCTGCCGTTGGTCACGGTGATCAGCGAACTTATGGCCGGGTAATACGTCGCGCTCACTGCGCAGTCGGGATAGCGATAAAGCTTCTTGCCGCCCAGACGCACTAGGTATTGTCCGGCCTTGAGCAGACGCGTCCGAAAGCGCCCGCCTAGCGTCGTTTCATAGCTATCCGGATCAAACGAGCGCGCAATCACTTCCGAGCCATCCGCGTCAAACACGCTCAAGCTGACTTTCGAGAGCGGAAGCCCTATGCCAGCCGCCGTCACGATGCCCTCGATGACGCCGCCGCGCTCTAAGGAAGCATTAGCCGTGGCCGTTACGCCCGCGGTCACGGTGATGCGTTGTGCCGAATTTGGGTGGTTGGCATCGCCTGAATACTCGGCCGCATACGCATCCGTTTCAAAGCGCGCATAGTACTGGCCCGGCAACAGCCGCGTGCTGCCAAAGCGGCCCAGACCGTCCGTAAACGACAATGCTGCAAACGAATCGTCCTCGGCGCGATAGATCGTCACCTGCACGTTGGGCATGGGCAGCACCAAGTCAGCAGACGTGACCAGGCCGGAAATCCGGCCCGTCGGCGCGCTCGTGCTGACGGTCAACGTAATATCGCGTGATTCGCCGCCAGAGAGAGCAAGCGGTTGAGCCGCGGCCCAGGTTGACGCGTCCGGGTAATAAACCGGTGAAAACGCCTCGCTGCCCATGAAACCCACGGTGTAGTCGCCATCAGCTAGCGCAGCCGTTGAATAACCCGCGCCGCCAATCGCAGCAAATGAACCCACATCGGCGGTAAACGTCGGCGACACACGATAGCGCAAGCGGAGATTTGTGAATAGCTGCGAATCCACCGGCGGGCCGGCGCCATCCACCAGCCGCACCACAAGCGTGTTGCCGCGCTGCAACACGGCGTCGACGCCGGTGCGCGTGATGCCCAGCGTGGGCGTCAACGGATCGGCCAGGGCCGGGTTTAGTGTGCTTTTGTCCTGCCAGTATTCGGGCACATAGTTCACTGAACCCGGCTGTGAAACGGTGCTGAACAACAGCGTCTGCGGCGCCGGAGCCAGCCCGGCGATCTGATACGGCGCGCCAGCCGACGCCAGTCGAAATCCCAAACATGAGCTGGCGAACACTGTGCCTTGTGAAACGCCAAAGCCTGTGTCGCTGGCCAGCACATTGCCCGTGATCACCGCGCCCAGCTTTAAGCCAACCGGCACAGGCGCTTGAGTTGCCGCCGTGACCGTGATGCGCTGCGCCGTTTCAAACTGGGCTTGATCGGGATGCCATTCGTCGACGTGACGGCTGACTTGCTGCAATCCCACGCCGGGCACGTTTTCGTTGACCAGAGGCGACAACGCCCGCAAACGGAGCGGGCCTGGCAGCAAGCCCCTCAGAACGAAGTTGCCGCCGGCATCGGCCAGCGTATTGGCGGCCAGCACGCCCGCGTCGGAAAAAGCCTGCACGCCGGCGTCTTGCAGAGGCAAGGCGCTCGCGTCATCGCTAATCGTTCCCGTCAGCACCACAGCCGATTCAAGCGCGACATCGATGCCGCCAACGTTGGGCGCTGTAGTCGTTATCGTGCCCGCCAGGCGCCAATTGGCAACGTCCAGGTAATGCACATTGGGGTACCACTCGTCGACAAACGCGTCGCTTGGATCGACAAACAGCACTTTGACGCTGGCCTCGCCGGCGGTCGCCGTGAAAAGCCCGGATGCGTCGGTGGTTGTGTTGTCGAGCACGGCAAAGCTGTTGCTGCCGGAGCGAATCGCCACGCCGATGCCTTCAACGCCTGCGCCGGTGTCGGCGCGCGTCACGCGTCCGGTGATCAGCGAGGAATGCGCCCGCTGAAGCTGCAACCCCCGACTGGCCGCAGGGGTTCCCAAAAGCAGCGCAAAAAGCCCAAGCGCGCATGCGAGACGCAGCAGAACGCGCTCAAAAATGCTCAGTCTTGTAATCATGGTCCCTCCGAAAAACTGAACGTATTCCTCAGCCCTCAACCAGATACTCAAACAGCAGCGTGCCCGCCGTCCAAAAGATGACGATAAACGCCGCCAAAGCGCCCACCCAGGAGCCAAATTCGGCAAATGGCAAGCCATCGACAAACCCGGCCGTGGCGATGACCGCAGCCGTGAGCAGCGGCAGCGCCAGCGGAAAGAGCAGGATCGGCAAAAACACCTCGCGCGCGCGAGTGCTGGCGGCCATCGTCGCGATCAGTGTGCCCACGCCGGAATAACCCAACACGCCAAGCCCGACCACCAGCCATACACCCGGCCTCATGACGGCTTCGTCAAACAGGATGGCCATCACCGGCAACACCAACGCCGCGACCAGCAGCGTAAACACCACATTGGTCAGCGCCTTGCCCACAAAGATCACGCTGCGGTCGCACGGCGCAAGCAGCAGCCCGTCGATGCACTGGTTGATCTGCTCGGATGACATGGAGCGGTTCAAGCCAAGCGTGCCGGCAAAGACCAGCGTCACCCACAGGATGCCGGGCGCCAGCACGCGCACGTTCTCGGCGCGCACCCGCAGCGCAAAGCTGAACATCACCAGCGTCATCACCGCAAACACGATCATGGCGGTGACCACTTCGCGCGTGCGTAGCTCGGTGAGCAAATCCTTGCGCACCAGCGCCAGCACCGGGCCGAGCCAGCGCGAGGGCCGCGTTGGCGCATTCATGCGGTCAGCCTCGTCAGTGCATCGGCGCTGATGTCCGCGCCGCGCAGCTCGCCGCCGATGTGTCCGCCTTTGATCGCAAGCGCGCGCGTGATGCCTTGCAAGCCGCGGCCAAATTCATGCGTGGTCATCAATATGGCCCGGCCGTCGCCCGCCGCATCCCGCAACAGATCCGACAAACTCGCCGCCGACGGCTGATCCAAACCGGTGAAGGGTTCATCAAACAGCAACAGCGCTGGATCGTGCAGCACCGCGCGGGCGATCGACAGCCGCTGCAGCATGCCGCGCGAAAATGTGCGGGCAAAGTCCTGCGCGCGCGACCACAGGTTCACTCGGCGCAACGCCGCTTCCACCGGATCGACGGATTTGCCGTCCCCCAGCCGCACGCCGTGCAGACGCGCATGGAAGGCCAGGTTTTCATAGGCGCTCAGATCGGGGTAGATCAGCGAATGGTGCGAGACCACGCCGATGCGCGCGCGGGCTTGATCCGGATGCGCGCGCGCATCAATGCCGCCAATGTGCAGGCTGCCGGATGACGGCGAGCTGAGCGTGGATAGCAGGCGCAGCAACGTCGTTTTGCCCGCGCCGTTTGCGCCGAGCACTGCGACAAACTCACCCGCATCGACGGACAATGAAACGCCGCGCAAAACAGGCCGCATGCCATAAAACTTGGCCAGCTTTTCCGCGACGAGTACGGCGCACATGGGTGTGAAGTGTAGCCGGTGGGCCGACC
>JANMNW010000551.1:0-3022 GCA_031368515.1 Chloroflexota bacterium | reverse complement strand
GATGATTACAATTTGTCTGTTGCTTGCGCCCGGAGCGACAGATGCGGTCAAACAAGTGACGCTCCGGGTGCTAGCCGCTTCCCTCCTTCTAGTCTGACACTAAGCCTCACAACAAAAAAAGCCGCCCTCGTTGAAGGCGGCTCGCCATTTATCTCGGCCCATCGGGCCGGTTTATTGCTCAAATATCTCGGACGGCGACACAACTCGCCGCGGATCCGTTCTGCGCCCCTCGGCAGATTGTCTGTTGCCATGCGCCGGATCAGATCGATGGTGGGCTGTGGCAAGCGCGGACGCACCTTTCTTGCCCTGGTTTTCCAGCGCCAAAACAGCCGAAAGCCTTCGCGATGCCAACGCAGCAGCGTCTCGGGCTTGACGATCAGTAACGCTTGCCGCCAGTGGCTCAGCCGACTGGCCCAGAACAACAACCCGACACGATCGCCTTTCGTCAGTTGCGGCCGTTTGACCTGGCGACGCAAGATCCCAAGCTGGTGCCGCAGCAAGGCGTTCTCGGCGGTGAGTTCGGCACGGCTGCGCGCTAGATCGCACAGCGTTGCAAGTACCGACGATGCATGGGATGGGCGGAGATGTCCGAATAGCCATTTCTCCAGCAAGGCAATTGGCGATCGCAGCAGACGAGAGAAGAAAGTCCAGAGCGGCAGCATCTGCCTATTGTCACGGGTTCGGATGGCCGGCGCCAGCGGTCGAAAATGCCCATTTTTCGGCCCGGATGACGTTCGTAGCCACCACAGTTAACACATATTCACCAGAGGTATTAGTCAGAACCGAACCCAGGGCTGCCATCGATGCAGGATTACCATCACTGACGCATTGTGCCCATATTTTGTCTGACTGCGCGTTATCTGCAACGTCGTAAATACTACCAACAATCAAACCGGGAATTCCTACTCCCGCCGTCTTGAGCACGACTCTTCCGCTTATTATGCACATAAACACCTTTTGATGATTGATTTACCCTTGTTTGGATGGAAATGATGGAAATCACACGCTGTCTGAACGGTACTGGCTCCCTACGGCCGTCCACCTACAGCCGAATTGCCTATATCGCCATCCATTTGTGCCTGACGGTGACCGCTCAGGCGTACATGTTGCTAACTTGGCTGTTCGAGATTCTTTAGACGCTCTGTCATCATGTATTCAAGTTCGGCTGGGTAAGTCAGTCGATGCACTTGCGCTAGAGGCAGTGCAAGATCCAGGTAGAAGCGCACAATTCCACGTGCTGCGGCGATCATGCCATGAGGTTCTCGCGACACGCACGTTACCATCAAGGGTAACAATGCTTCGTTGGGCAATGTCTGATCTACCTTAAAATAAGGTTCTGCACGATCCAGATCTTCTTCAAAGTCATGTTTGAGACGTGCCAGGCTCACGCACTGACCCCTTAGCGCTTCCAGCTGACCATACGCCCACCAGGATTGTCCACGGCCTACCGCCGTGATGAAGTGAGAGAGCTCATGCCAGAAACCCCATAAGATTTTACGTAACGATTCTCGTTGTGCCGAGCGATCGACCTCTTCCGGCGGGAAGCTGACGTCTTTAAGAATGCCTTTCTTGTCTACCAATATCTGGAAGGGTCCACTGTGGATGCAATCCAGATCATGCTCACGACCAAAATTGAGTTCGCCTTCGGTTTCATCAGACAGGATAAAGAAGACTCTGTCACGTCGGCTGAAGTTCTCCAGGAAAACCGGTCGGCCGAGTTGCAATATGAATGTTTCGCGGTCGGCAATGAACGCGTCAAATGCCTCGTCGGTCGTAATGACGCACAGATCAAGATCGGAGTAGCCATCGGCCTGACCCGTCGCGTACGAGCCTGCGAGAAATGCGGCCACGATGTCTACGTTTGCCTGGCATGCCGCAACGAAATGACGCAGGACGATATGGTGATTGGGTTTCATCGCTTATTCATGATGCCAGGCTTTACAGATCTCATTCACATGGCGATGATCCGTGCCGCAACAACCCCCCAGCACATTGAGTTCAGTCAGGGTTGACCGGAGCGCATGATATTGCTGTCCCAACTGGATTGGATCTCCCGCGTCAAGGGTGAGAGCCTCATTCAACTCGGCATGGCTCAACTGAGAGGCATTGGCACGGAGCCCGCGAAGACGACTGAGCCAGGCGCCATCCTGTGAGTACAACGTATGACTAAAGTGGGCTGGGTGCGCGCAATTGATCATGTAGTAAGCCGGTGCTGATCCCGTAGCCGCATCGGTGGCCTCAACCGCAGCTTGTAAAGTCTGCCCGGTCGGCAAGTTGCCGTCGGTCTCGAGGGTAAATGAAATGACCACCGGCATGTTGCATGCTGTGGCTGCGTTGACGATCCCAATCGCTTCTTCGACGTAATTCATGGTCAAAGCCGTGACCATATCGGCCGTGGATGCCGCAAAAACCTCGATTTGGGCACGGTGATAGCTTTCGGCTTCCTGCGCGGTCATGAGGGCCGATGGAATATAGCCATCCCCACGCGGTCCAACACACCCACTCACCACAACGGGCGTTGAATCCGTTTCAAACAATGTGCGCAAATCTTCGATCAGGTCAATCCCAGCCATGTTGATATCGGACAGGGCTTTTTCCGAGTAGCCCAGCTTGGTGCCCCAGTCCGGATTGGATCGCCAGGTCGGGCTTTCCAGAATCATGCCCATGCCATGCTGGGCGGCAATTTCGAGATAGGGGCGGTAATACCGCAACAACGCTCGACGGCCGCGGGCATCTTTGAGCAGCGTAAATCCTGCAAATTCCGGCAGTTCGATGCCGTCGTGAAAGATCAGCGTGGTTTCCTGCCCGCCATCAGTGATAAAAGTCCGGCCAGTCAGTTGGGGAAGATTCTTTCTGTAGTTTGACATTCCTTGCTCCTCATTCACCCCTCTCATTCACCCCTGCGGTGGTTGCCGAGTGTATGGTCATGCTCTAGTCTTTCCTCTCGACTTTAGACAAAATCCAGCGAAAAAGCGAAACTGCCGCAGACTTGGGTGATGATTCAAGTCAAACAAGATCTACG
>JANMNW010000139.1:0-11502 GCA_031368515.1 Chloroflexota bacterium | reverse complement strand
GACGGCGTCTCCTGCAATTTGAACTGTGTCGTCGGTCGAGTCGTCCAGCACCTGAATGTGCAAGCGCGTGCGTGGATAGGTTTGCGCCACCGCAGCGGCGATCACGCGTTGCGCCAGATAGCACTCATTGAACAGGGGCAGTTGGATCGTGACCGTGGGCCAGAGTGAATCTTGCTGTGGCCAGTTGGGCCTGGCCGGCGTGCTGTGGCGTTTTGTCGCGCGCCAATACAACACCAGCATTACGGCCTGGTGTGCGGCGTACAAAGCAAGCACCAGTGCGGCGCTTGTGTGCGCGACCCCAACCCATTCCAATAATGTCATGCCAGGCGGAGGCTATTTTTTGTCGAGATCGTCGAGATCGAGCGAGCCCAGAAAATCTTTGAAGGCGCCGATGTCGTCGTCAGCCAGCGTTGCCGTCTCTTCTTCAGGGACCAAGCTGTGCTTGTCCATGATTTCATCCTCGACGTAGATCGGGCAATCGCAGCGCACGGCGATGGCGATGGCGTCGCTCGGGCGCGAGTCGATGCTGAGCTCCTTGCCGTCCCGGTTGACGATCAGGATGCGCGCATAGTAAGTCTCTTCGCGCATGTCGCACACCACCACATGGCGCACGCTGGCGCCCATGTCGCGCACAATGCTTACGATCAGGTCGTGCGTGATGGGGCGCGCCAGGCTATAGCCCTGCAATTGCACCGAAATGGAGTTGGCTTCGGTTTCGCCGATCCAGATCGACAGATACCGGTTGGACTCGGCGTCTTTCAGAATGACGGCGCGCGAACCCATCATGGTTACGCGAATGGCGTCGATCTTCACCTCAACCATCAGAGTTCTCCTTGGGCATTAGGCGGGCCGATTGGTGTCGTCCTCAT
This sequence comes from Chloroflexota bacterium, assembly GCA_031368515.1. Classification (GTDB taxonomy): domain Bacteria; phylum Chloroflexota; class Anaerolineae; order J036; family Brachytrichaceae; genus CANJQH01. Next base: position 10,633 of record JANMNW010000139.1, on the reverse strand, counting down.
CCAGATCGCCCAGATCGAGCGAACCGATGAAGTCGTTGAATGCGCCGACATCGTCGACCGCGTCGCCATCTGCTGAAGCCGAGGCGCCTGGCTGGCGGATGCTCGCTTTCTGCATCACGTCGTCCTCGACAAATATCGGGCAGCTGACGCGCACGGCTATGGCGATGCCGTCGCTTGGGCGGCAGTCGATCTCGGCTTCCCCGGAGTCGCCTTGAAAATGCAGCGACGCAAAGAAATGATTGTTCCTGAGATCTTTGATCAGCACATGGCTGATCTTGGCTTCGAGCGATTCGATGATGCTTGCCGCCAGGTCGAAAGAAAGCGGCCGCAGCACTTCCATGTGATTGAGCTTAAACGTGATGGCATCGCCTTCGGGCTTGGCCACAATAATCGGCAGGCAGCGCTCGCCATCCAGCTCTTTAAGAATGATCACCTGGTTGGGGCTCATCAAACTGATGCGGATGCTTTCGATCTTGACTTCGATCATGGCCTAACCGAGCCGACGATTATACTGTCAACAGCAGTTCACTTTGCCAAACCTGACATGAAAATAACCTTTTGGGGCGCCGCTCAGACAGTCACTGGATCGCAGCATTTGGTCGAAGCAGGGGGCGAAAAGCTGCTCCTCGACTGTGGTTTTTTCCAAGGGCGCCGCGCGGAAGCGTACCAGATCAATCGCAAGCTGCCGTTTGATGCCCGCCACGTCGACGCCATGATCCTCTCGCACGCGCATATCGATCACAGCGGCAATGTGCCCAATCTGGTCAAAAGCGGCTTTGACGGCTCGATTTATTGCACGCACGCCACGCGCGATCTGGCCGCCACCATGCTGCGCGATTCTGGAGCGATCCAGGAAGAGGATGTGTACTACCTCAACAAGCACAGCCGCGGCGCGCCGCGCGCCGAGCCGATCTATGGCATCGCCGATGCCGACGCCGCCATGAGCCAGTTTGTCAGCGTCGATTACGGCCGCTGGATCGGCACCGGGCGCAACAGCCGGGCGCGCTTCGCCGACGCCGGCCACATGCTGGGCTCGGCTTCGGTGTTGATCGAACTGCAGGAGGGCAAAAACAATGTCAAGCTGTGCTTTAGCGGCGATCTGGGCCGCCACAGCCTGCCAATTCTGCGCGATCCGGAGCCGATGCCCGAGGCCGACTACCTTATTCTGGAAAGCACCTACGGCGGGCGCACGCACGCACCCATCACCAGCGTCGATGACGAATTGTGCGATGCGGTGCAGGTGGTTGTAAAGCGGGACGGCAAGCTGATCATCCCGGCTTTTGCCGTGGGCCGGACGCAGGAAATCGTCTATCGCCTTAACGACCTGATGAACGCCGGGCGGCTGCCCAGCGTGCCGGTGTATGTCGATTCACCGCTCGCGGTCAACGTCACCGAAGCCTTTCGCGCGCATTCGGAATGCTACGACGATGAGATCCGCGCAATGCTGACGAGCGATCCCGATGGCAACGCCTTCGGCTTCAAACGGCTGACCTATGTGCGCACGGTTGAGCAATCCAAGGCGATCAACCGCATGGACGGCCCGGCCGTGATCATCAGCGCCAGCGGCATGTGCGAAAACGGCCGCATCCTGCATCATTTGCGGAATAACATCGAAAATGTCAAAAACATGGTGCTGTTTGTGAGCTATCAAGGGCCGCACACGCTGGGCAGCAAGATCTTGTCCGGCCAGCCGTATGTCAAGATCCTTGGCGATGAGTTTACGGTGCGCGCCGAAGTGCGCCGCATCGAGGCGTTTAGCGGTCACGCCGATCACGACGACTTGCTGCGCTGGGTCAAGCCGCAGGCCGCGCGCCTGCGCGGCATTTTCCTGGTGCATGGCGAACTCGACGCGCAGCGCGAGCTTCTGCAAGGCCTGCGCGGCATCGGCGTGCGCCACGCTTCCAACCCGGCGCGCGGCGAGAGCGTGTCGATAGATGAGTGACGATCGTCATTCGCGCAGCAGCAGCTCCACCGAACGCACACGGGTGCGCAGGCCGTGGCCCTCGGCATACAGCGAGATCGAGGTGATCGTCTGCAAATTGCCCAGCTGCTGAAGAAGATTTTCGGATTCAAACACTTCGCGGGTGTTGAGCGGCTTTGCGATGTGATTGCCTTTGAAATTCGAGCGCACATAGTCGGGCAAGTTGGGGGTTGGATTGCCGCGGGCATAGAACCCCTGCAGCCAATAATCGTCGCGCCCGTCCGAGGTTCGAAAATCGATCCGCACCAGCAGCGGGCACTCCGTGCCCTCGCCGCCACACACATCCAAATCTTGCTCCAGAATGTCAAACGCCAGGCGCAGGCGCAGATCGCTGTGCCCCGAAACGTTTTCGCCGACCGTCTGTGTAAGCGTGGTGCGGCCCCAGCCGAGCGCGTTGCCGACGCGTTCAAACAACACCTGGCCTTTGCCGCTGACGGGATCGACAAAGCGGCTGACAGTGCCGCGCACCGTTTCGCCTTCGCCCACCCGCGTGCTGAACTCCCAGTCGCGCCCCAGGGTGCTCAAAAAGAAGCCGTTGCGCACCAGATTGTTGGCCGGCGCCAGCACACGCGCGCCCTGAGCGGCATTGAACTGCGCCATTTGACCGCTTTGCACTTGCTGTGAAGCCGCGCCGTTGGGCGTTTGAACCTGCGCGGTGCCTTCGCGCGCTTGAACCAGCAAATGCTGCGGTGTGGCGTCAAATGTGTACACGCCGGGCACGGTAACCACCGCTGCGGCGTGGGCGGACTTGATTTGCAGCCGAAACGGGCGGCCGCTGTCGAGGGCGATGACATCGATGCGGCCTTCGGTCAGCTCAAGCGTCAGCTCGTCGCCCGCCGTGGCCGACGCAAGCGCCGGCCTGAAGCGCGGCACCCGGGCGCGCGCGGCTTGCACGCGCGCGTTCGCATACAGCTGCACGCGCAGCGTCGGTGTGACGCCGTCGCGCTGCGCAAATGTCAGCAGCCCAACCGAGCGGTCGCCCGCCACAACCGTGTGTTCCTCCTTGAACTCGCGCCCGGCCAGATCGACCACCCGCGCATCGCTTTCGGCTTCAATTGGCGAATAGGTCTTCAAAATGCCCGACTGCAGGCTGACGCGCATGAAGGCGTTTTCAGTCGCGCTGTTGATATAGCCCATCGTCGCGGCCGGCACGCCAACTGACAGAGCGATGCACACGAACAGCGCGGCAAACAGCACGGTCCACGCGGTGCGTTCAGGAGAGCGTTTCATGGTCACTCGGCGCAGGACAATTCAGGATTGTCAATGGATCATCGCGCATTGTGCCATTAACTTGACCATTGACTGATGTCCGCTAACTATTCAGTTGCCGGACGCGCCGGCCGTCCGGCGCCGTCACCCGGATTTGCGCCCCCATTTCCAGGCGCTGGCGCGGCCGTTGCCGTTTTCTCGGCCGATTTGCTCCGCGGCGGTTTTGGCGCGGCGGTGGGCCAGCATCGTCGCGGCGATGGCGGCGATCGGCGCGTGTTCGACCGATTCTTCCTGCATGGCGAAGCGGTCTTCGACAAAGCGCGTGTCGAACTGTCCGGCCTGAAAGCGCGTCGATTCGATCAATTGCTGATGGAAGGGAATATTCGTGCGCACGCCCATGATGCGGATTTCATTGAGCGCGCGGCGCAACCGCAGCAGCGCTTCGCCGCGTGTGTCGCCCCAGCAAATCAGCTTGGCGATCATGGAGTCGTAATAGGGCGTGATCTCAAACCCTTCATAGACGCCGCTTTCGATGCGGATGCCCGGGCCGGTGGGGAAGTGAATGTGCGTCACCATGCCGCTGCTGGGCATGAAGTTCTGGAACGGGTCCTCGGCGTTGATGCGGCATTCGATCGCCCAGCCGGTTTGCTTGATGTCGTCCTGGGTGTAGCGCAGCCGCCGGCCGCGCGCGATGCGGATCTGCTCCTTGACGATGTCGATGCCGGTGATGCGCTCGGTGATGGGATGTTCCACCTGCAAGCGGGTGTTCATCTCCATGAAAAAGTAATTGCCGTGCTTGTCGAGCAGGCATTCGATGGTGCCGGCGTTGAAATAATTGACCGATTGCGCGGCGCGGACCGCCATGGCGCCCATTTTTGCGCGCAGATCCTCGTCGAGCGCAATCGACGGCGCTTCTTCGACCAGCTTTTGGCGTCGGCGCTGCAGGCTGCATTCGCGCTCGCCCAGGTGAATGATGTTGCCGTAGTGGTCGCCCAGCAACTGAAACTCGATATGCCGCGCGCCTTCGACCAGGCGTTCCAGATAAACGCGCCCGTCGTTGAACGCGCCCTCGGCTTCGCGCCGCGCGCTGGCCAACAGCCCGGGCATGCTCTCGATGTCGCGCACTTCGCGCTGGCCGCGGCCGCCGCCGCCGGCGCTGGCTTTGATCAGCAGCGGAAAGCCGATCTCCGGCGCGAGCGCGAGCAATTCTTCATCGCTCAAGTCGGCGTCGCCTTCGGTGCCGGGAACGACCGACACGCCGTTTTTGATCACGGTGGCGCGCGCTACGGCTTTATCGCCCATGGCGGCGATGGCGGTGGGTGATGGACCGATAAAGACGATGCCGGCGTCGGCGCAGGCCTGGGCAAATTCGGCCTTTTCGGACAAGAAGCCATAGCCCGGGTGAATGGCGTCGGCGCCGCTCTTTTTGGCGGCGTCCAGAATGCGGTCGATGCGCATGTAGGAATCGCGCGAGGGCGCCGGGCCGATGTTGTAGGCTTGGTCGGCATAGCGCACATGCAGGGCGTTGCGATCGACATCGGAGTAGACGGCGACCGTCTTTTCGCCGAGCTCCTGGCAGGCCCGGATGATTCGAACTGCGATTTCGCCGCGATTGGCGATTAGGATCTTTTTAAACATGGAAAAAGAAACACTCCTCGATCTGGGCTCGAACCAGAAACCTACCGGTTAACAGCCGGTTGCTCTGCCGATTGAGCTATCGAGGAATGCGCGCAAAATTATACAGCATTCCTTTTCAGCTAGACGGTGACCGATATGGCGGTGGGGCGGTGAGGCGGTGACGCAGTGGGCGGTGACTTACCACGCTACCCCTTACTCCTTACTGCGTACCGCTTACCGCTTACCGCCCACCGCCCTACCGCCTCATCGCCATACCGCCCACCGTATATTGTCATGAATATATCGTAAGCATTGCGGCGGCCCGGCTGCAAGCCGGTGCATTCGCCGTGCAATAGCGGGAAGATAAACCCGATCCTTGCAATTCTCAAATCAAGCGCTCAGCCGCTGTTGAAGTCGTCCTAATATTAGAGCGCAAAATAGATTCTAGTTGGGCTTTCTTTCTCTCCTCCTTGGGAAGACCGGGCGATGGTTGGGCAACCGTCGCCCGGCTTGTTTTTCCATACTGTGCGTATAATCCCGGCATCGTTGCAACACTAGGCCCCGCCCGGGTTGGCGCATGCCGACTGCGCCCGCCGGGAGGAATTGTTGCGATGGTGGGGGAAGACTCCATCGTCGATGTTTTACCGTTTTCCCTCGATAAGGGGCGCTCACCTTGCGATACTAGCGTGAGCGTCGAAATTTCTATTTAAGGAGAGCTGAATGTCCCAGAAACGATTTATAGGAGTAAGCAGCACGTTGGTTGCTGCCAGCATTCTTCTCGCCGCATGCGGTCAGCCGCAGGTGGTCGAAAAGATTGTTGAGAAGCCCGTCGAGGTTGTTAAAGAAGTCATCAAGGAAGTGCCTAAGGAAGTTGTCAAGGAAGTTGTCAAGGAAGTTGAGAAGCAGGTCAATGTGGTGGTTACCGCCACGCCTGATGCGGCAGCTATGCCGAAGAAGGAGAAGACCCTGCGCGTCAACCTTGGCACTTGGCCCGATGTGATTGACCCGCAAAAGTCGTCGTTTGTCAACGAGATTGCCCACCTCAAGCTGGTGTACGAGGGTTTGACAAAGCTGGACGGCAAGCTGGCCACTGTGCCCGGCTCGGCCGAAAAGTGGGAATACAACAAAGAGCAGACCGAGCTGACCTTCACCCTGCGCAAGGGCCTGAAGTACAGCGACGGCTCGCCGCTCAACGCCAAGCGCTTTGAGTTCTCGATCCTTCGCAACATTAACCCGGCTACCGCGGGTGAATACGGCACGATCACCAACGAGATCGCCGGCGCGCCCGAATGGCAGGACAACTCCGCGGCGGCCAAGGAAGCGGCCGACGACGCGGCCAAGAAAAAGGCCGAGGATGCGGCTGCGGCCGGTGAGAAGCTCGTGCGCGAAAGCGTGCAGGCGCTCGATGCGAGCGGCGCCCCCTGCAAAGACTATGAGCAGGCCGACTGCCTCACGCTCAAGATCAAGTTGAGCAAACCCGCCCCCTATTTCCACACCATTATGGGTTTGTGGGTAACGTATCCGGCCAAGGAAGAGTTGATTTCTGAAGGCGGCGACGACTGGTGGACCAGCGCCAAGTATCACGTTGGCAATGGCCCCTATGTGTGGAAGTCGCTGGAGCCGGCGGTCAAATCGGTGTTTGCGCCGAACGCCAATTACTGGGAAGGTCAACCCAAGACGAATCTTGAGTATTCGTATCTGACCGATACCAATATCGCCTTCCAGGCCTATCAAAATAACGAGTTCGACATTATCGTACTTCCGGCCGAGGATTACGCCAAGGTTCAGACCGACCCTGAGCTGAGCAAGCAGGCCACCATCTACCCTGGTTCGTGCACGCAAGCGCTGCAGTTCCGGGTGTTCAAGGAGCCGTTCACCGACCCCAAGGTTCGCGCCGCGTTCTCATACTCGCTGGACCGCGAGGCATGGGTGAAAGACGTGCTGAAAGGTTTGGGCGCCCCAACGTTGACCTGGATCCCCCCAGGCTTCCCTGGTTTCAAAGAAGGGGAGACGCGCTTCGGGTTTGACGCCGAAAAGGCCAAAGCCATGATCGCCGAGTCTTCTTACAAGAGTGTGGCCGGTCTGCCGCCGATCATTCTTACGTTTGGCGACACGCCGCGCAACCGCACGCGCAACGAGTGGCTGGCCGGACAGTTTAAAAAAGTCTTTGGCGACGAGCTCAAGATCGAATTGAAGCCGGTTGAACCCACTGCGTTTACCGCCAAGCAAAAGGACAAGAAGAGCGATCTGTTGATGTTCATCGGCGGCTGGTGCGCGGACTACCCGGATCAGCAAAACTGGCTGAGCGTGTACTGGAAGTCGACCACCACATTCGCCAGTCGTATCGGCTTTGAGAACAAGGACTTTGATGCCTTGATCGATCAGGCTGATGTCGAGGGGGATGCTGCCAAGCGTGTGGAGCTGTATCAGAAGGCGCAGGACACGTTGGTGGATGCCAACCCGGTCGCGTTCTTCTGGAACAACGTTAATGCGTACATGATCAAGCCCTGGGTCAAGGGCATTGTGAAGACGCCGCAGGATTCTGGCTGGGCGGGCGACACCGTGCCGCTGACCATCGACATCGACGAAGCTGCGATGCCGAAGTAAACTCTGCGTGTTATCGCTTAGCTAGACAACTGGCTGGACAAGCGCGCGCCGGCAGGCCGATCAATTGGAGGGCCGGCGCGCGTAGGTCGTACGCCATCTCGCGTTTGCTTACGGTTCAGCACGGAGACACATGGCAGGCTTTCTGTTTAGGCGCTTCCTGTTCTTCATCCCCACATTTCTTGTGGTGGCTGTAGTCACGTTCTTGTTGATGAAAGCGGCGCCCGGAGGGCCGTGGGATCGTGACGCGGAAAGCAAACAAGTCGACCCGCGCACCGTCAAGCTGCTTGAGCAGCAATACGGCTTGAACAAGCCGGCCTGGCGGCAATTCACGTCCTACATTTTTGGGGACATTAACGACAAGGGCAACTTTGTCTGCGGCGCCGTGTGCGGCAACCTTGGGCCGTCGTATCGCCAGCGCGGCAAAACCGTGCAAGACATCATGTTCAAGCCGCCTGAGGGCCAGGGCTTTATCGCCTCGCGCTTTGGACACACGCTGCGGCTGGGCCTGCTGGCTTTTCTTTTCTCTGTTGTGATCGGCGTTCCCGCTGGTGTGATTTCGGCGCTGCGGCAGAATACCTCGCTTGATTACGCCATTACGTTTTTCACGAATATCGGATCATCCGTTCCCGGATTTGTCGCCTGTTTTATCGCGATCGTCGTATTCGCCGTCACTTTTGGATTGATGCCGGTGATTCAAAAAAACTGGGGCGGCATCGGACCTTTTATCTTTCCGGGCATCATGTTTGGCCTGAATACCATGTCGCAAATTGCGCGATACACGCGCACCACGATGCTGGATGTGATGCGGCAGGATTTTGTGCGCACCGCACGCTCCAAGGGCGCGAGGGAGAGCTCGGTCATCTGGAAGCACATGATGCGCAACGCGTTGATCCCGGTGATCACCATTCTCGGTCCGGCGCTGGCCGGGCTGCTGACTGGTTCGATCGTGATTGAGCAGATTTTTGGCGTGCCGGGGATTGGGACGGATTTCATCCGTTCGATCGGCAACCGTGATTACTCGTTGATCATGGGCACAACGCTGTTCTATTTTGCGCTGGTCATTCTGGGCAACTTGAGCGTCGACATATTGTACGGTGTGGTGGATCCACGCATTCGCGTGGAATAGAGGATTTCTTTACGCGGCGAAAGTGAGCATTCTGACTATGGCGAAGGCGATACCGACTTCCACAACCTTGCCGTTGGGGGCAACCCGGCCGGCCATCACTTCGGCCGACTCCCAAAGCCAATGGCAACTGGCCTGGCGCCGGCTGCGCCGCAACAAGCCTGCATTGATCGGCGGCGTTCTGATCATCTTGTATGTCATCGCCGGCTTGTTTGCATCCACGCTGTCGCCGCACAATCCGGTTCAGGCAAACAGCGGCCAGGACTATCGGCCGGCATTCTGGAGAACGACATCACCTGCTGGCAAGACCTATGACGCGAAATTCCCGCTGGGAACCGATCAGCTTGGCCGGGACGTGTTGAGCCGGGTGCTCTATGGCACGCGCTCGTCATTGGCCGCCGGCCTGCTCCCGGCCGGGATTGTGCTCCTGATCGGTTCGCTGATCGGCTTCTTTTCAGGCTATCTGGGCGGCATGCCGGACAACATTCTGATGCGCATCACGGACGTGTTTTATGCAGTTCCCACCGAACTGCTATTGATCCTGGTGATGATCACGATGGGTGAATCCGCCTTGGGCAGGGCGGCCAGTGGTGTGCCCCTGTTTTTGCTCTCGGTAGCTGTGGTGTCTTGGTCAGGGTTGTCGCGGCAGGTGCGCGGCTCGGCGCTGGCGCTAAAAGACCGCGAGTTTGTCGAAGCGGCACGCAGCTTGGGCGCTTCAAATGGCGAAGTGATTGCCCGGCACATTTTTCCGAACAGCCTGGGCATCCTTATTGTGTGGACCGCCTTCGCAGTTCCGCGCTTCATCATTCTTGAAGCGATTCTCGGTTACATCGGCCTGGGGTTGAAGCCCAGCATTACCGGCAAAGAGTTCTTTGTCACCAGCTGGGGCCGCGCGTTTCTCGACGCTTATTCGGTCATCGGCAACAACCCTGATTACATGATTGTGATCACGGTGGCGGTGTCGTTGCTCGTGGTTTCATTCACGTTTTTGGGCGACGGCTTGCGCGACGCGCTTGACCCGCGCATGACGCGCAAATAACCGATGAGCGCTAGTACGCCCCGCGCTGGCTAGTCAGCATATAAGGCAGCGTTTTCAGCATGATCTTGAGGTCGAGGCCGGGCGTCCAGTTGTCGATGTAATACACATCGAGCAGCACCATTTCCTCGAACTTCAGCTCGCTGCGCCCGCTGATCTGCCAGAGCCCGGTGATGCCCGGTTTGACGCGCAAGCGCTCGCGGTGCCAGTCGTCATATTTGGCCACTTCAGCCAGCAACGCCGGCCGCGGACCCACCACGCTCATCTCGCCGCGCAACACATTCCAAAACTGCGGCAACTCGTCCAGACTCAGGCGCCGGATGATGCGGCCCACGCGCGTGATGCGCGGGTCGTCCTTGATCTTGAACATGGGCCCGTCGGCCTCGTTCATGGCTTCGAGTTGTTTGCGCTCGCTCTCGGCGCCCTGGCGCATCGAGCGCAATTTGTAAATGCGAAAGGGCTTGCCGTCGACGCCGGCGCGCAACTGCGTGAAGATGGCCGGCCCGGGCGATTCCAGCCGGATCGCCAGCGCGGCCAGCGCCACGACAGGCAACGAAATTCCGGCGATCAAGCCTCCAAAGATGACATCCAGCCCGCGCTTGATCAGCCGGCTGACCGGGCTGATCGATCGGCCGTGGATGCCAAGCACAGGAATGCCGCCAAAGTCGTTGACATCGACCTGGCTGTAATTGATCTGCAAAATTGATGGCACCACCCGCACGCCGACACCCAGCTTTTCGCACAGGCTGACGATCTCCAGGATTCTGGGCTGGACGGTCCAGGGCAGCGTCACCACCACTTCATCGACACGATGGCGTTTGAGCAGGTCGGCCAGCGCGCTGGTTTCGCCCAGCGCCGGAAAGCGGCCAATCGCCGTCTGGCCGCGCAAGGGGTCGTCATCGACAAACCCCACGCAGTGGTAGCCCAGATCCGGGCGGGCAAACACGGTGCGCATGACAGCGCGGCCCAGATCGCCGGCGCCGACGATGAGCTGATTCGACACTCCGATGCCGCGCGCGCGCAACCGGCTCTCGATCGCGTTCTTGAGCGCGCGCGCGGC